>PCSD01000039.1 GCA_002771615.1 Candidatus Falkowbacteria bacterium CG23_combo_of_CG06-09_8_20_14_all_49_15 | reverse complement strand
ATAAAAGCCATCGAAATTTCTTTGAGCGATATCCTGGATGCTTCTGACGCCATCATCGGCGCGGATAACAAAACGATTAATGACGGTTTTGAAAGCAATTTAAGCGCCACCAATCCGCCCTTTCTGTCCAAAACCATCGGCACTTATGACATAGCTAAAACAAAAACGAAAACGCTGACCGCCGCGGCCATTGGGCTTGGCCGGGGCAGTCCCTACGATGCCATTGATTCGGCCGCTGATTTGACCGAGGACGTCCTGGCCGCTTATGAAAGCCATTTGTTTGACCTTAAGACGATGCTCGATTACACTGTTACCGGCACCGGTTTGACCCAAGCCCAGCTTGATTCCTTCAAGGCCGCGGCGGCCGCGAGCCGCGCCGGCATCAACTCAAAGCAGAACAGCCTGTCCGTTGCCCGCCAAGCCGTGAGCACGGCCCGGGACAATCTGGCGGATTACGCCGATGATTACCGGCAGGCCGGAAAAGATCTGGCCAAGGCGGAAAGCGATGCGGCGCAGGATATCGCCAACGCGGACGCGAACATAAAAAACCGGGAATTGTCATGGGCGCAGGCCAAGCGCAATCTTGAAGACTTGAAAAAGCCCTTGGACGCCGCCGCGGCGGCGGCGGCTCGCGCCCAGCTTGTCAGCGCCGCCACCAGTTTGGAAAAAGCGCGCAACGAGCTGGAGAAGGCCGTAATCGTTTCACCGATTGACGGCGAAGTGGCCATGCTCAATTATGCTCCCGGCGACATCATTGTGGACAGCGCGAGCGCCAAGACGGCCGCCACCATCATCAATAAGAACACCTTGTATATTGAAGTGAACATTGAAGAAGCGGATATCAACCAGCTGCAGGTTGGCCAGCAAGCCCAAGCCGCTTTTGAAGCTTTAAACGGGGCTAAATTAAACGGCGAGATCAGCTTCATTTCCCTGACCTCCAAGACCAGCGCGAACGGTATCGTCACTTATCTGGTCCGCGTCATCCTGGAAAACACGGCGAATGCCCAGATCCGGGAAGGCATGACCGCTTTTGTGGATTTTGTCACCGCGGGCGTGAGCGCGGTCAAGCAAATCCCCGTGGCCGCCGTACGCAATATCGCCGGCCAGCCTTCGGTTCAGCGGCCGGACGGCGCCTGGACGGCTGTGACGACCGGTTTCACCGACGGTAAAATGGTGGAGCTGATCAGCGGCTTGGAAGAGGGCGACCAGCTGATTTATTAACGCGCGCCGCTTTATTATTGATATTAAATGGTTAACGCGGAAATAAAACTTATCAGTGCCCGCAAATCGTATTATTTATCCAGTGGCGAGGAAATCCCGGTCCTCAAGGGCGTTAATCTGACCATCGCCAAAGGCGAATTTGTCGCGATTATGGGCGAATCCGGCGGCGGGAAAACCACGCTCTTGAACATTATCGGCTGTCTGCATCCTTTGACGGACGGAGAGTATCTATTAAGCGGAGAAAACATCGGCGCGGTGCGCGATGATTTTACTCTAGCTTTCATCCGCAACAAGAAAATGGGTTTTGTGTTCCAGCAGTTTAATCTGTTCGCGCGGCTGTCTGCCCTGAAAAACGTCGCTTTGCCGGCTTTGTATCTCGGCCGTCCCCGGCTGGAACGCGAAAACCGCGCCCGCCGGCTCCTGGAATCAGTCGGCCTGGGCGACCGCCTTGAGCACCGCCCTTCCGAGCTTTCCGGCGGCCAGCAGCAGCGCGTCGCCATCTGCCGCGCCCTGGTGAACGAACCGGACATCATCTTGGCCGATGAACCGACCGGCGCTTTGGATTCCGAGTCCGGCCTGGAAATCATGCGGATTTTCCGTGATTTCAAAAAACAAAACAAGACGGTCGTCATGGTCACTCATACCGCGACCGTGGCCAAATTTGCGGACCGGATCATCTATCTGCGTGATGGACAAGTGATCTCTGATAATTATCAACTTGCCTCAAAATATTAAAAATGACAATATGTGGCTTGTTGTCGGAGCCGCGTCGTTATTGGTATTAATAAATTTAGGGATCAAATAATTTTTTATGTGGCGGGAAATAATCATCATGTCTTTGGAATCCCTGCTGGCCAAAAAAACCAGGACGGTTTTGTCCATGCTTGGCATTATCATCGGCGTGGCCACCGTCATCGCCGTTTTCGCCATCGGCCAGGGGGCGCAAAACGCGGTTAACGCACAGTTCCAGAATCTGTCCGCCAATTCCATCATGATCATGTCCAACCGCGGGCGGGAAGCGACCGGCTCTTCCAAGTTGTCCGTGGCGGACGCGGCCGTTATCCGCGAGCAAGCCGCCCAGGTCAAATCCGCCGCCGGCGCGATCACGGGCAATGTGAGCGTGGCTTACGGCGGCGAGGATAAATCCTACAGCCTGATCGGCGCGGACAGCGAATATCTGTCCATTTCCAATCTGACTGTGGCCAGCGGCCGATTTTTCGGGCCGGACGAAGTCGCCGGCAAAGAGATGGCGGCCGTGCTGGGCGCGACCGCGGCGGCCGATCTTTTCGCGGATGGGACGGATCCGATCGGCGCGACCGTCACGGTCGGCGCCAAAAAAGCGGAAGTGATCGGCGTGCTTAAGAAAGTCGGCGGGCGGCTGGGCCCGCTGTCCGTTGACGAAGCCGTGATTCTGCCTAATACGGCCGCGGAAAAGAATATTTTAGGCGGCCGGGGCATGGTCATGATCAACATCCAGGCGGATAGCGTGGACAATATCGAGGCCGCGACGCAAGAAATCACCGCGATTTTGCGGGCCGAGCATAAGCTGAAAATCGACCAGGAGGACGATTTCCGGATCATGGATGCCGGCTCCATGGTCGCCACCGCCCAGGAAACGGCAAAAATGATGTCCTATCTCTTGACCGCCATCGCCGCCATCACCTTACTGGTCTCCGGGATCGGCATCATGAACGTCATGTTTGTGACGGTGGCGGAACGGACCAAGGAAATCGGCATTGCTAAAGCCATCGGCGGCAAGCGCGCGGATATCCTCTGGCAATTCCTCCTGGAATCGGTCATCTTGTCCATGCTGGGCGGCTTGATCGGCATCGGCCTCGGGCTGGGGCTGATTCCTTTGGTTGCCAAAATCAACATCATTACCCTAGCCTATTCTTGGAACGGTCCGATCATCGGCTTTTCCTTTTCCGTGCTGGTTGGGATATTTTTCGGCTTTTATCCGGCTTTTAAAGCGAGCCGCCTGGATCCGGTGGACGCTTTACGCAGTGAATGATCTCAAATGAATATCCATCGTATCAATTTTTCGGCCGATTGGATGTCCAGGGTATTAGCCGGGCGTGGCAAAAAAATGGCCGGAAGCAAATTCCGTTTTTTTTATATATTTCCGCCAGTCTTTCGGAGGAAGCAATTTATCCAAATCATTTCCACAAACTTATCATTTCCGCGCTGATCGCGGCCTGTTCGGCTTCGCTTAATCGGCGATCAGAGCCGTCTTCAGCCGTCTGGGAGACGCTGTTTTTCGGGCAAAGCAGTTTGGCCAAATCCGCGGAATGCAAAAAAATAACTTTGCGGTTGCCGACGGCGATCGCGACCGCTTCCCGCAAACCGCGGTCATCCGTGGCCACTGTTAAGGCCTCACTGGCCGGACCGCCCGCGGCTAAGCGGACGGCCAGCGCCGTGATTCGTTCATCGGCGGCGTGCCGCTCCGGGCCGGCGGGCGGATAGATGACGGTCAAACGGCCCGCCTGGATTCGGTCGCCAAAACTGTCAATCGGATCAAAAACCAAATAGATTTCCCGGTATTCCCGGTTTGGCCAGAATTTGAACATGGCAATCACTTGCTCTTGAAAACGGTGCGCGGACAGGATATGGAGCGCGCCGGCCAGATTGTTCGCATCAACGATCAGGGTCATAAAGACATTTTAATTATATAATTCTATTTTAGCTCTTAACCGGTAAAAATCAATTTGACGTTCTTTAAATTTTTATTTATAATGATTTCAGCCTTGATTATGGGGCTATATTTTTTTAATTTTATCAAATATCCTTTTGGCGCGTTCGTCTAATGGTTAGGACACCAGGCTTTCAATCTGGTAATACGGGTTCGATTCCCGTACGCGCTACTTTCAATTTTTTTTTAATTTAATTTAAGCAAAAATAAAATATTATTTATTTTTATATTTTTGATTGACAAATATTTACGATATGTTAAAATTTATATAGAATGTTGATAAACGCTTTTCCCCGATAACGGCAAGTATTTTACCTAGGAGCGACCTCTGGAAAAACATACCCTCCTTTGTTGATTCAGGGGCAAAAGGGGGATTTCTCCCAGCTTCTAGGTAATATACTTTCCGTTATAAAAATAACCGAATAACTATTCGGCTATTTTTTTATTGTTTGTACGAAAATTAATTCTGGATCTTCCCGGGTGATGGCGATCGCTCTTTCCGACAAAAGCATTTTTCGGCCGGAAATTTTTCCAAAACATATTTTTCCTCGGCTGACGGCGTTTGATTATTATTTTTTAAACTGAAACGAAACGGATAAACCGTTTTGAGCCAAAAACATGGCGGATTACTGATCCAAGCGCCTTTGGCGCTGATCATCAGGACAGATTATTTAACAAGCCTTCAATCTTCCTAATTTTTTCACGATCACTTTTTTCTCCTTTTTCATATCCAAGTTGTTCTTTTAAATCGTCTGCTAACGGCTTGACGATGTCGGCGGGTAAAAGATGTAAAAAATCAAGGACATTTTTCTCGTAAGACTGAGGCGGATTTTTGGACGAAATGTAGTCACTCATTATTCCATTGGCAAAAGACGGGATGCTGTCCGCGTCGCGGTCAATCATCATTTTAATAAAACGTTGATCAAAAACCATGGTCGGAGCTTTGCCCAGGTTAAACTGCAAAGCCAGTTTATGTAAAAAATACTCGGCGGTTTGATGTTTTGCAATTTCCGCGTCCATCATATTTTGCGCAAGGCGAAAGATCAGATCTTGGGCCGCTTCCCGATTGTCCGGCGCAAGACCGGTTCCCATATTATTTAAAATTTTTTCTAACTCCAAATAGCTGCGAAAAAATTCGCTATGCCAATGATCATATATATCATCGCCTTGTTTAATGTTTTTTGCCTTCTGCTCAATAGCGTCTAAAATTTCCGGAAAAAGTTGGTTCATAGCCGCTTCCCGAGCGGTGTCCGGCAAAAATTCAAATTTTTCCGTTATGGACGAAAAAGTGATATTATTATCTTCCTGAAAAAAATCTAAACTTGCGTGTAAAATTGACACCCAATCAACTTCATTAAATATTTCCGCGTATTTTTTAAAATTTTCTGCTTGGCAAATGTTCAAAAATGATGCCAAGCCGGCCCAATCGCCGTTTTCCTTTGCTTGGCGCAAAGCCTGCTCAAAAAGTAAATCATTGCCTTCAATAACTTGCCCTACGATGGAAAATTCTTCTCCCTTATTTGGACCCATGAAATAAACATCTAACAGGCGGTTAAAATAGCCAACTTCATTAATGGCCTTTAGAAAGTTTTTATCTTGTATAAGTTGGATAATCAAATCATCAAATTCCTGGAGATTAATTTCCAAATCTTTTAAGATTTGATCTCTTTTTTGCCCATCAGCAAAAAATTGTTTAATTGCAAATATCTTATCAATAATATGGTCTTTCAGAAATAACGCCTTGTTTATTATTTCTTGTTTGCCCACAGCGTCGCGATCATTGGATTCAACAAGTACTGCTTGATGGGAAAAATTTTGTTGGCTGAATTTTTTGTTTTCCGCGCCCTCGTCATAATCATGATAATCGCCTAATAATGAAGAAAGTTTTTGTTGGGCTTTGGCCTGGCTTTCATGAACGCCGCGCAAATCAGTATCCACTCTGGGGCGCGGATCTTTAGCTAAATCGTCTTTTTTGACCGCCTCCGTAGTCGCAGTTTCAGTTGAACATTGAGACAGACCCAGCCCCAAACCAGCTAAAGTCGCCCCAGCTATGCCCAGAACAGACGTCAGCTTATTTACGCGCCTCCGGCCTAATTGTGTTATTTGATCCACAAAACCCTTGTCCGGCGGCTTTATTTTATCCAAACCAAAAGCTGGACGGGGAAAAAAATTTTCTTTGGACATATTGATTGATCTTGTCTGATCGATTAAAAATGTAGCTGACTATCAATTAAGAATTAGACACATTAATATTCATCGTTGACAAAAATTTTGCGCCGGCCGCGCAAGGAAAAGTCCGGCAGTAGATACTGTTCGGAAGACATAATGTCCCTTGCTGGCCACCTGATTTTATTATATCACTTAAAAAAACGTAACCGCCCAAGCCGAAAGTTGGACGCGGAACAGACAGACTGGAGATATTGGCCAAAAAAGCTGGGCTTTTGTCCCGCCCGCGAGGAGCGAGGTCTCGGGGGAGGAATGCGGGCGGGTTTTTGAATATTTCCTTTTTCGCTTCCGAATTTTGTGCCAGTTGAAAACTGGCGCGACGCCTCTTATAATATCGCCTTAACAATAAATCCGATTATAACACTGCCAACAATCCCTGTTCCGATTATCGGCGCATAAGCTCTGGTAATAATGGCTGACGGCAAACTTAAACTGGCGCCAAGGAACAATCCTGTTAATGCCGGATGTATTCCCAACTCCATATTTGGAATTAAAAAACCGATCATAAACCGTTCTATGAAAGCGGCGCTCATTGCCTCTTTTCTTTTGCGATTGTTTTCGTATTTAAGCGGAATCATCACTAAAACATCAATAATTCCGAAAACTAAACCGCATATTGTTCCTAAAATTATTTTGTTCATACTTTTTTTATATTTTAGCAAGTTTGATCTTTTTCTCCAAAACGACAAACAGAAAAGCGGAAATTATCGCCATGATGCTTCCAAGGATAAATGGCGCGCTAACGCCAATA
>PCSD01000091.1 GCA_002771615.1 Candidatus Falkowbacteria bacterium CG23_combo_of_CG06-09_8_20_14_all_49_15 | reverse complement strand
TAATCTTGAATATCTTAAAAAACTAACAAAAGTGTCTAAATAGGACATTTCTAAAAAACGCCAAATAGGACATTTCTAAAAAACCTTTACATACAATTAGAAAACTTTGACAAACGAATTTTTTTCTGATATAAATAAAAATCTGCAAATCTGGCTATGCGCCAACCCGGCTAGCTGGCCGCGCCGGAAATATTAACGGAAAAATATGGCCGGCAAGAGCCGGCCGGCCGGTTTTGACTTGAAGCCGGATGATTTAAAGTATAGCTTATGGCAAATATTTAAAAACGCCAATAATGATATTTTTATGAAAATTGGAAAAATTTTTTCAAATCATTTGTCCCGCGCCCGCCTGACGGGCTTGGGCCTTACCGCTTTGCTGATTATTTTTTTCATCGTTTTCTGGGTCTATGGACAGGAAAAAAATCCCGCCGGCCAAGCGCAGGAAAAAAATCCGACTCTGGTCAACGTTGTTGATATTGACCTGGAACAAGAAGAAAAAAGCGAGATCAAAGCGGTCGGCGCGGTCCGGCCGGATAATGCGGTGGAAGTGGTCGCGCAAAGCGGCGGCACAGTCGTGAGTCTGGATTTCAAGGTTGGCGATGAAATCAGACAAAACCAAATCCTGGCGCGGCTGAACAACGAAACCGCCTTGATCAGCTATCAAAACTCCCTGACCGGCGAAAACAATGCCCGGCTCAGCCAGCTGCAAACCGCCAAACTGGCGGACGAGTCGGTGCGGCAAGCGGAAATCAGCGTCCAAAGGGGCCTGGAGTCGGTGCGGCAAGCGGAAATCACGCTGGCCAATGCCCAGAATAATCTTAGCAATGCTTCCGACTCATTGGATAAAAGCGTCCAAGACCAGAAACAAGCCGCCCTGCTCGCCTGGCCTGATTATCTGAATATCAGTAAAAACGGCCTGGACCAAATTGATTATCTTTTAGACGTGGACAATACTAATGTGCGTTTGCCCGGCCTGGCCGGCAATTTCAGCGCTTTGGATCCGGCGCAAGCCACCCGGGCGGAAGCATCATTTATCTCTGCCCGCACCGCCTATGAACGGACTTCAGTTTGGCCGGCAACGGAAGAAAATATTATTATCGCCCTGGAAAACGCGATCAGCCTGATGAAAAGCGTCCAGCAGGCGATCAGCCAGGCTGTCTTGGCTCTGGATAAGACCGTCACTGATTCGCAATTCAGCGAATCGGCCAAGCAAGGGCAGAAAGCTTCATTAAATTCCCTGTCCGCGCTTTTGACCCAAAATCTCAATCTGGCTGACCGGTCCTTGTCCGCCCTGGAAAATATTGAATTAAACCGCAAGCAACAGCTTGACCCCCTGGCCAGCGCGGTCGCGTCTGCCCAAAAACAGCTTGATCTGGCCCGCCTCGCTCATGAAACCAGCCTGGCCGGAATTGACGCGGCCCGGCAGTCCAAAACCCAGCAGAACCAAATCGGCCAGGCCGCCATTGACGGCGCCTCCGGCCAGTCTTATCTGTTGGCGGAACAAGTCGCTAAACTGACCATCAAAGCCCCGATCGCCGGCCGGGCGACCGCGCAATATGTTTCAATCGGAACCGAGCTTTCCCCTGGGCAAAAAATCGGCCAAATCGCCCAAACCGACCGCTTGAAAATTGAAATAAATCTGCCGGCCACGGATGTCTATCGCTTAACTTTGGGCCAGCCGGCGCTCATGAACGGCGATTTGGAAGGAACAGTGGCGCAAATCGCGCCCGCGGCCGACCCGATCACGAAGAAAGTCCGCGTGGAAATCGCCTTTGACAACCATAATGAAGATCTGATCGCCGGCACTTTCGTGCCGGTCAGCTTGCCAATCCGCCTTTTGAGCGGGGAAAAAACCGGAGCGGTTTTCGTCCCTTTGCGCGCTGTCATCCTCAGCCAGACGGAAAATTTTGTTTTTCTTGAACGCGACGGCCGCGCCGTCAAAACGCTCGTTGCCTTAGGCCAAGCGGACGGCGCACTGGTGGAAATCACGCGCGGCCTCAACCATGGCGATCGCCTGATCGTGGAAAACAACAAGAATTTGGCGGATGGCGATCCGATCACCGTTGCTCGATAAATTCTGTTCTTATACCCGAATATAATTCGTCGCATCCGGATACTTTCATCCGGATCATATAGGATTAATACTGGCCATATAATCCGGATCCCCAAATTTTTATCCGCTTGCCTCGCATATAATAAAAAAATTTATTTATGGACCGAGAAGGATACCAAAAAAAACGGAGCGCTGATGAAGTTAGCGCGATGAAGAAAGAAGAAAAATCATTCTTCGGCTTTTTCGTGAAAAATTTTCGCTTCACCTATCTCCTAATCATCACCATCAGCCTGCTGGGCGCCTATGCCCTCTGGGCCTTGCCCCGCGAAGCCAATCCCGAAGTGAAAATCCCCTTCGCGGCCGTGAGCGCGGTTTTCCCCGGCGCGACGCCGGCGGATATGGAGGACTTGGTGATAAAAAAATTGGAGAATAAAATAAAAAACTTAGACGGCTTAAGACGTTTCAATTCGCGCGCCGGACAGGGTTTCGCGAGTATTTTCGTGGAATTCTACGCCGAAGAAGACATTAAAGACAGCCTGCGGAAACTGCGGGAGGCGGTTGATGATGCCGCGCCGGATCTGCCGGCCGAAGCGGAAACGCCGGTGGTGCTGGAAATCAACGCGAACGATATCCCGATCGTGACTTATTCCCTGGCCGGCAATTTGGCGGAAAAAGACTTGAAAATTTATGCCGATCGCGTCCAGGAAGAATTTGAACAGATTGCCAATGTCTCCAAAGTGGTCATGAGCGGCGAACAACAAAGGGAATTCCTGGTCGCTTTGAGCCAAAACCAGCTGGCCGCTTTCAATCTGACTCCGGGCCAGGTGGCGGCGGCCATCAGCCGCGCCAATTTCAGCCTGCCGGCCGGCCAGATTGACATTGATGGCTTCAATTACAACATCCGCGTGGAAGGAAAAATCGCCGAGACGGAAACTCTGAATGACCTGGTCATCGCCACCTACGGAAACGCGCCGGTCTTTTTGCGCGATATCGCCCTGGTCAAAGACACTTTCAAAGAAAAAACTTCCATAGCGAAACTGGGTTTCGCGGGCGAAATATCCCAACCGACCATCTCTCTCCAAATCTATAAAAAAACCGGCGGCAATATTCTCAAAATCATCACCGCCGCCGATCAAGCAATCGGTTCCCTGGCCGAAAAAAAAATTCTGCCGGCCGACCTGGAAGTGGTCAAGACGAACGACAATGCCGCTTTCATCCGCGAAGACTTGAGGCAGTTGGGCACCAACGGCCTGCAGACGGTCATTCTTATCACTTTGCTTCTCGCTTTAGCGGTCAGCTGGCGCGGCGCCCTGATTACCGCCCTGGCTGTCCCTTTTGCCTTTTTTATGGCCTTCATCTTCCTGCTCCTGGAAGGCATGACTTTGAACAGCCTGGTGCTTTTTTCCCTGGTCTTGTCTCTCGGGCTGATGGTGGATAATGTCATCGTCATTAATGAAGGCATCAATGAATTCGTCAATGATCGGCAAAAACGGCCTTATGAAGCCGCCTTGCTGGCGATTGCCTATTACAAATGGCCGATCATTTCCGGCACCATGACGACTGTCGCCGCTTTTCTGCCTATGCTCTTGGTTTCCGGCATCCTGGGCGAATATTTGAAAACACTGCCTATGACCATCAGCGCCACCCTGATCTCTTCCCTATTCATCGCCCTGGGCATTGTCCCGCCCCTGGTCGCCCGCTTGCTGAAAGTAAAATTCGCGGACGGCGGCCAAGTCACCTCCCGTGGCGAGAAAAGACATTTATTAATCGCCGGCTGGAAGCGGAAGACGCAAAATTTCTATGAAAAAAACTTGCGCCGCATCCTCACCAGCCAAACCCGGCGCCGGCTGATAATCGGCACGGTCTGGTTCGTCTTCGTGCTGGCTTTGGCGGTTCCCTTTTCCGGCCTGATGAAAATTGAACTTTTTTCCGAAGTGGATGTGGATTATTTCGCGGTCAACATCAAATTGCCGGCCGGCTCAACCTTGGCCGCGAACGAAGAAAAAACTGCGGCCGCGGAAAAAATCATCGCCGGCCTCTCGGATGTTGACAACTATGTCACCGTCATCGGATCATCAATAAATTTAGGCAATTTCGGCGGCGGCGGAAGCGGCTCGCACCTGGCCAATATCACCGTCAATCTCAAGCCGAAAAAGGACCGCGCGGCCAAAAGCTATGAGATTGCCGATGATCTGCGCGCGCGCTTGACCGAAATCCCGAACGCGGAAATAAACGTGGAGTCAATCTCCGCCGGACCGCCCAGCGGCTCCCCGATTGAAGTCCGCCTGACCGGCGATGACCTTGGCCGCCTGGCCGCGGCCGCGGAAGAGATCAAAGGATATTTCGCTCTCCAACCGGCAGTGATCAATATCAAAGACAACACGGAAAACGGCGCTGGCGATTTTACTTTCCACGTTGACCGGCAAAAAGCCAATTACTACGGCCTGGACAACGCCACAGTCGCCGCCGGATTGCGGACAGCCCTGAGCGGCGCCAAAGCCTCAACCGTCAACTTGAACGGCGAGGACATTGATATCACCGTCAAAAACGAACAGAATGAGATTGTCAACATCACTGACCTGCAGGAGATACTCCTGCCCAACGGCCGCGGCGAACTCATTCCTCTGCGGCAGATCGCCTCGCTCCGGCTTGAACCGTCTCTTCTGTCCATTAACCATTTGGACGGTAAACGGGCCATAGTGATTACAGCCGATACTACGCCGGACGCGGACAAACAAAAAATTTTCCGCGATTTTGCGGCTTGGCAAGCGCAAGCGAAGCAGTTGTCGGATATCAACATCACCAGCGGCGGAGAAATGGAGGATATAAACAAATCTTTCCGGGAAACATTTTTATCCATGATTGTCGCGATCATTTTGATCGCCTTCATCCTGGTCCTGCAGTTCAATTCTTTCCGCCAACCCTTCATCATCCTTTTCACCCTGCCCCTGGCCCTGATCGGCGTAATCTTCGGCCTGAACCTCCTGCGCCTGCCTTTCTCTTTCCCGGCCTTCATCGGGCTGGTTTCCCTGGCCGGCATCGCCGTCAACGATGCCATCATCCTGATTGACCGGATCAACAAGAATCTGGCCGACGGCCTGGAATTGATTGAAGGGATCATTGAAGCGGGACGGGCGCGCATCCAGCCGATCTTTTTGACCACCGCCACCACCATCGCCGGAATTCTGCCCCTGGCTTTTACCAACGAATTCTGGGTCGGCTTGTCCGTCACCATCATCTTCGGGCTTTTTTCCGCCACTCTGCTGACCTTGATCATAGTGCCAATCATGTATGTGAGCCTCTGCGCCCGGGAAAAATGCTCCCCCTCTGCCGGCCAAAACGGCCCGCCGGCTGATACGATCACCGCCGCCTGATTATATATTTTGTTTACAAATTCGCCGGCCAACGGTATAATCAGCTTATGGCGATATTTTTTTTCTTTTTTACGGCCGCGCTACTCGCGGCTTTTACCAGCCACTATTTCCTTTATCTTTCCCTGCTACGCTTTTTTACCTGGCCGACTGGGAATAAATTCTGGCTGGTGGCCGGCTTGGCCGTCTTCGCCGGCGGTTTTATTATTTTGCTCATCCTGGGCCGTTTTTTAAATGCTATTTATTTGAACTGGCTGTATCTGATCTTTGCCGGCTGGTATGGCTTGTTGGTGTATTTATTATCAGCCAGCGCCATTGTCTTGGCCATCGGCCGCTTGGCCGGCCTCGCACCGCAATCCACCGCCCTCCGCAACCTGGCGGTCGTTTTTTTTATTCTGGCCTTTTAGCCGCCAGCGCCGGCGCGATCAATGCCCGTATTTTGCGCGTCAAACAGCAGACAATCACTATCCAGAACCTGCCGGGCGCCTGGCAGGATAAAACGATCGTACAGATCAGCGATGTCCATGCCGGCGCCATCAACAAAAACCGCTGGCTGGAAAAAATGGCTGATCAAATCAATGCTTTAAACCCGGAAGCGATTTTCATTACCGGCGATTATTTTGACGGCACCAGCCACGATTTCGCCCGTTTGGCCAGCCCGCTGGCGCGATTGCGAGCGCGGTCCGGCGTGTTTTTTATCACCGGCAACCACGAAACCTATCTGGACACGGCTACCGCCCTGGACGCTCTGCGCGCCAGCCAAGTGCGCGTCTTGGATAATGAGATAATTGATCTGGCCGGCCTAAAAATTATCGGCTTGAGTTATGGCCAAGGTCAAACGAAGACTTTGATTGGTCTGCTGGAGCAAGCAAAAACAAGCCCGGCTCCAAAAATTCTGCTTTATC
Source organism: Candidatus Falkowbacteria bacterium CG23_combo_of_CG06-09_8_20_14_all_49_15 (assembly GCA_002771615.1). Lineage (GTDB taxonomy): Bacteria > Patescibacteriota > Patescibacteriia > Patescibacteriales > UM-FILTER-48-10 > UM-FILTER-48-10. The sequence continues at coordinate 596 of PCSD01000091.1, read as the reverse complement.
ATATACCGCGGCTGACAGCCGAAGCCAAAGCGGCCGGCATTAATTTACAGCTCTCCGGCCACACCCACCGCGGCCAAATATTCCCTTTTAACCTGATGACGCGGCTTATTTACGGCCGCTATCATTACGGCTGGCATCAAGACGGCGCCTACCACCTGAACACTTCCGCCGGCACCGGCACTTGGGGTCCGCCCCTGCGTACGACCGGCGCGCCGGAAATCACCGCCATTACCCTCAAAGCGCAAAATTAATCATGGGAGGGATTGGAGTCTTTTTTTATAGTATATTGCCAAAAAAGGCTATTGCTGATCGGGTCAAATGATGTAATTGACCCGATCCCATTTTTTTTAATAGGTCGTAAAATATCCCTGCCTGACGATTATTTTTTGTTCTTTGTTGCGTGCCAGCCACCGCGCCGAATCAGGAGGCTGGCAATACCGGATAAACCAATCTCTAAAATGACAGCGGAAGAATACGCTGATAGTATTTTGATTGACAAAACTTTGGAATGTGAAAATTTTATGATAATGTCCTACTAGCGTCATATAGAAATGTCCTATCTGATGTGATAAGGTATTTAGTTATTTAATCAACTA
>PCSD01000096.1 GCA_002771615.1 Candidatus Falkowbacteria bacterium CG23_combo_of_CG06-09_8_20_14_all_49_15 | reverse complement strand
AACCACCGAAATGGCTATAATTTACCGAACCTTATTGAAAAAATACTAACTAAGTATTAGCGGTGCTATACAAGCCCCAATATTTAATATTAAAATTATGAAAAAAATGGTTTTATTCACAGGCTATTGCTTTTTTCCGCAAATAGTGTATAATATAGTTCGTAAGTTCTTATTTGATCCATGCAATTTATATTACATGTAAAAATAAGATAAGTCGGCTTACTAATCTAATAAAAATTTGATTCCGATCAACATGGCAAAGAAATTATATGTCGGCGGATTGTCTTACGGCACCCAGGATGGTGCTTTGAAAGACTATTTCGCTCAGGCCGGCGCGGTTGAATCCGCTGTCGTGATTATGGACAAGATGACCGGCCGCTCCAAGGGCTTTGGCTTCGTGGAAATGTCCACTGAAGAAGAAGCGCAGAAGGCGATCGAAATGTTCAACGGCAAGGAATTTGACGGCCGAACTATCACCGTCAATGAAGCCCGTCCGCAAGAAGACAGGCCTCCGCGTCGCTCCGGTGGTTTTAACCACGGTGGCGGTGGCGGCAGCCGAAATTGGTAATTACCGAAAAAAATCCTCCCTCTTTTTACTGGGAGGATTTTTTGTTGCGTCATCAGTCAAAATAGGTTATGATATCAAGGCAATCAGACCGAAGAAAATGGATAAAAATATAAAATAAGAGCGTGAAGAAATGGCATATAAATTTTTTAATTTTGGCTTAATGATTTTTTTTCTGGCTGTTTTTTCCAGTCCGCCCGTCATGTCGGCCGGTTGGGAAAAAATAACGGGTGACTTTGTCCTAAAAAAACAAGAAAATCTGGCGATTGAAAAAAAATTGTCAGAATTATACGGCCAGGCGGAATTCAGCCGCTGTTTCGGCAGTCCGGACCAGGCTGATAACCCTTTCCGCCGCGCCGCTTGTCTGTCGCAAGCAGAATTTTGCCTGCAGGGAAAAGCGGTGCCGGCCAAAACCTGTCCGTCCGGCCAATCCTGGTCCGCCGGCCGGTGCATAAGTTTGACAGACGCTTGCCGCGAAAATTACGGCGGCCACGCGTATTTCACCGGCCATTTTACTGCCCAGCGCGAGGCGGTTTGCGAATGTGCGGCCGGCTATGCCTGGAACGAAACGCGCACCGTCTGCGCGCCGGCCTGTCCGGAAGGGTACATTTATTATAGTCTTTATACGGAAGCGGACGGGGAATTCCTGCATGGCCGCTGTCAGACGCCGGCTCAGATTTGCGCCGCCCGCTTTGGTGCAAACAGCCGTTTTTCTTCATTCAACGCGGCTGGCGACTTGTCTTGCGCTTGCGCGGACGGTTTTGACTGGGAGGAGAGCATTGAAAGCTGCCGGGAAGCGGTGGTGGTCAAGGGCGTGGAGAAATCTTTTTTAGAAACGACCGCGCTGGATCCAGCCTTGCTGTTACGCGTCCGCGGCCGGATCCTTCTGCAAGTGGAAGACGCCGGCCAGACCTGGTATGTTAATCCCGGCGACCAGAAACGTTATTTTCTCGGCCGTCCCGGAGATGCTTTAGCGGCTATGCGCCGTTTGGGTCTGGGGGTCAGTAACAGTGATTTTAACGCGATGCAACCAGTAGCGCCCGCCCGTTTGGCCGGCTATATCCTTTTGAAAGTGGAAGACGCCGGCCAGGCTTATTATGTCAATCCGGGCAATTTACGCTTGTCTTATCTGGGCAAGCCCGGGGATGCCTTGGCCGTCATGCGCGAACTGGGCTTGGGCGCCACCAATGCTGATCTGGAAAAAATTTCTCCCGGCTTCTGGTCAAATTGAAATTTTCGTGATAGCTTCCAAGAATAATATTTTTTCCGAATCAATTCATATATTTAAGCTTGCCCATCTCCTGTCATCCTCGGGCTGGGCCCGGGATCCATATGTTTTTTGCCTAAAAAAGATGTCCATTGTCCAGCCCATTATGGATTCCCGCCGCAGTTTACCCCGAGGCATTAGGGGCGGGAAGGGCCAGACAGGAAGCGGGTAAGCGCAGTAAATAATTATTTGTAAAAAAATTATGCCTGAAGAAGTGATGCAGACAAACGAAGCCAAGGGAGGGGAAAAAATCGTAGACGCGCCGGTTGCGGATCAGCCGGCGGAAAAAAAAGCTCCGGGACGTTGGCAAAGCATTTTTCCGGTCCTGGCTATCGTCATTTTCGCTTTGACCTATTATCTATCCCAGGGCGAGGTGAAAGGCGGACAGCCGGACGACATCAGCAACCGTGAAATCGTCGCTTTGTTCAAGAAGCTCAATCTTTACATCGGTTTCGCGCTGGCTTTGTCTTCTTTCGCCTTATACGGCCTGCTGATTTTTGTTCGCCGCCTGTTCCGTTTGGGCAAGATCAACCTCCTCCGTCCTTTTCTGCTGGCTGGCGCTTTTTTGCCTTGGTTTTTACTGGCTCGCCAATTGGTTTTTTTCGAGCCGCGCTACACCGATCTGGCCCGGGCTTTGATTGACTTTGTGGGCTGGCCTTTGTATTACGGCTCCTTGGCCGGCTTGATCACGGCTTTGGTCTGGCTAGCCGCGGCTTTGGGCGTGAAATTCGGCCGGCGCGGGAGAAAGCCTTTGGCGGTCTGGATCTTGATCGGCCTCTGCCCTTGGCTTCTGACCGGCTGTGTCGGTGATCTGATGGCCGTGGTCTGTGATTTTTTGCCGGAATCGGACCATTGCTGGCAAGGCGCGGCGGTCCAGGAAGGAAAACAGGAAGAATGCGAGAAGATCAAAGGAGAGAGTTTTTCCGGTTCCAATCCGCCCCGCGACAAGTGTTATCTATTAATCGCGGAAAATACCGGTGACTTGTCCGCCTGCGAGCAAATACAAGGAGGTTTTATGTCATATACCCGGGAAGAATGCTTGCTGAGTTTGGCGGTCAAATTTACGGATCCGTCCGCTTGCGCGAAATTAAGCGGCGGGCAAAAAGATGATTGCGGCCGGCAAGTCGGCGGAAAAGTTGAAGCCGGGAATATTTTGGAAATTGACGACCAGATCAATCTGCTCAAAGAAGAATTAAAGAAAAATTCGGATCCGGAACTGTCCAAACAGCTGGCCGGCTTGGAAGCGAAAAGGCAAGACTATCTGGCCATTATGCCGGACAACCGGAAAAAAGAATATGAAAGCTTGTCCGATTCTCTGAATCGGGCGGCCAGTCTGGATTACCATCTCGGCCGCATCGACCAGGACACCAAAAATACCTTGGTGGCTTTGAACGACAGCTTGCGGGCCAAAGGAGACAGCTTGTCCGAAAAAGAATATCAGGCGATCCGCGACCTCCTGGCCTATAAGAATGATCCGAAAAATGATATTGAAAATATGCGCGACGATGAGATCGTCAAATTGCGCTGGAACGAGAAGCTGGGCAACGCGGCCGAATATGTCAAATTCTGGAAAGCCAACCCAAGCGAGGCGGAAAAGAAACTGGACGAACAGCTTTTGTTCTATGAGCGGATGCTGGAGCGGCAAGCCGCCATTGACGAAGGTTTGAACGCCTACGAACAGGATTTCCAGAGGAACGCGGACATGGTCAAGAATTATCTGAAAGACAAGGCCTGGGAAAAAGCCATGGATGAGGCAAAAAAGCAAGCCTTTGGGGAATTGCTGGATCTGGTTGATTCTTCGGCTGAGGCGCCAGTGACCGCGGTTTTGGGCGAGGCCTTGGAAGTGGTCAAGCAAGAAGCCAAATCCAAAGAATTCCGCGGCCTGGTCCGGGCCTATAATCTTGGTATGGCCGAAGAGCTGGCCAAGCAGGGCGGCAACATTGAAAAAGCGCACGCGGCCGTGGTCGCGGCTTTGAATAATAATCCTTATGAATACGAAGATCAGAATACTTTCGCCAAATACGGCAACATCCTGGAAAACAAGGATTGCGACGGCTCAAATCCGCATTGCCTTCAGCGCGATGTTTTTTGGAAGGCGATGAAAAAATCATACGCCTATCAGAACCAGGCGCGATAATTATGGATTACCAAAAAATCAAAAAAATATTATCCGCCGAGCCGTCTTTCCGGCGGCGGCAGGCGGAAAAGATAATCTTCCGGGATTTGCTCGCGGATTGGCAGGCCGCCACGGTTTTGCCCAAGATTTTACGGGATCGGCTGGCCGTGGAATGCCCCCTGGGCATTAATACCCATTTGTCCGCCTCTCCGGATCAGCGGACCGCCAAAGCGCTGATCACTTTTTTGGACGGATCGGCCGTGGAAACGGTTTTGATGAGCCACCAGGACGGCCGGCGGACAGCCTGCCTCTCGGCTCAGATCGGCTGTCCTTTGGCGTGCCGGATCTGCGCGACCGGGCAGATGGGCTTCAAAAGGAATCTGACCGCGGAAGAGATGCTTGAGCAAGCGCTTTTTTGGGCGCGCCGGCTCAAAGAAAAAAAAGAGCGGCTGACCAATATTGTTTTTATGGGCATGGGCGAGCCTTTTTTGAATTATGAGGCGGTTCTGGCCGCGGTGAGGAAGCTGAATGATCCGGACGGCCTGAACATCGGCGCGCGCCATATCTCCATTTCCACGGCCGGACTGCCGGATGGTATCCGCCGCTTGGCCAAGGAAAAACTCCAGATCAACCTGGCCGTTTCCATCCACGCGCCGGATGACCGTTTGCGCTCCGAGCTGATGCCCATCAACAAAAAATTCAATCTGCGGTCGGTGCTGGCCGCCGCGGAATATTATCTGTCCAAAACCGGCCGCCGGCTGATGATCGAATATACCCTGATCAAAGCCGTCAATGATCAGCCGGCGCAGGCCGAAGCGCTGGCCGAATTGTTTGACGGCTGGCCGCGCGCTTTGATTTTTTTCAATCTTTCCGCCTATAATCCAAGCGCCGGTTTCCAGCCGGCTGATCCGGATGCCATCCGGCAATTTGCAGCCGTCTTGCGCCGCCGCGGCTTGTCCGTGACCAAGCGTTATCGTTTCGGCCGCGGCGAAAAAGCGGCTTGCGGCCAGTTGGCCGGCGCGTCGGCGCGGCTGAAGAAAAACAAGCCATGAAAAAAAATTTTCTTGCCATAATTTGTTTTTTGGCCGCGTTTTTTTTGTCCGGTTGCGCGGTTTGGCCGTTCGGCCGGTCCGGCGCGCCGGCGCCGAGCTGGCAGGAAGAAGTCCTGTGGGCAACGGATTGCGGCCAGGAAAATCTGGCTTGTTGCTCCGCGCCGGCCGCGGCTTGCTCCTTTGGGCTGTCTTGCTGCGCCAATCCGGCCGATAGCCAAGAAACAATGTGCCGAGATTCCTGCCAGTGCGGGACAGAAGGCGCGTTTTGCTGTCCGGGCGAAGAACCCTGCCAGGCTGGATTAGCTTGCCAGGACGGGAAATGCCGGATTTGCGGACTTGAGGATGGACCTTGTTGTTTATCCGGCCCAGTCTGCGATGACGAACTTTACTGTTTCCGCGGGCAATGCCAGACTTGCGGCCAACCCGGCCATCCTTGCTGTCCGAGCGGCGAGGCTTGCCAAGGTTCCAACGAAAGGGGAACAGCCCGCGCGGAATGCCGCGAAGGAGTCTGCGTTTTTTGCGGGAGCGACAATAAGATTGCCTGCCAGAACGAGCCCTTCTGCAATCTCGGGCATCTGTTAAATAACAATTTTTGCTACCGTTGCGGCGGCTATAATCAGCCTTGTTGCGCCGTGTCCGGCCAGGAATGCGATTTTGCCAACGGTTTGGCTTGCGTGCTGGGCTTTTGTACAAAATGATTATATGGTATAATTATTTTAGACAAGCGAAAAATATTCGGAAAGATTATATAGTCAAATTATATGTCTAATAATAAAGAAAAAAAAATTGAAAAAGTTCTTTTGGTTGAAGATGAGGAGGTGCTTTTGGAGATTTTAAGCCAACATCTGAAAAAGAACGGCTATGAAGTTGTGGTCGCCCGTGACGGCCGAGCTGGTTTGGATGAGGCCATGAAGAAAAATGCGGATTTGATCCTTTTGGATATGATCCTGCCGCAGATGGACGGCTACGAAGTCCTGTCCGTGCTTCAGGAGAATAATATCCGCACGCCCGTGATCATCATTTCCAATTCCGGGCAACCGGTGGATATCGCCAAAGCCAAATCCTTGGGCGCGCTTGATTATATTGTCAAGGCGGAACTTAACCCCGATGAAATCATTGCCAAGATCAAGGCCTGCCAGGCCGGTTCGGCCAAACCTGATCCGGCGGTGCTGGCTCCGAGTAATGGCCGGACTGTCGTGCTGGCGGAAGACGACGCGTTTTTGCGGGAATTATGCGGCCGCCGTTTGCAGAAAAAAGGTTTCCAGGTGGCGGAGGCGGTTGACGGTATTGACGCTTATGAAAAAATCGTCAGTTTTCAGCCCAAAGTCGTCTTATTGGATGTTATTATGCCCGGTTTGGAAGGATTTGAAGTGCTGAAAAAGGTCCGTTCGCATGCCAATAAAAAAATCGCGCAAATTCCGATCGTCTTGCTTTCCAATCTCGGCCAGGACACGGATCTTGAGAAAGGCCTGGCTTTGGGTGCCAACGATTATTTGATTAAGGCGAATGTGACGGTGGACGAGATCATCGCGAAGATTGAAAAATATTTTCCAAAATAATTTGATCCTATGCGCGTCTTGCTCGGCCGTTTGACCAAAAAAATTTCCCACTTGGTCTGGACGCTTTTTTCCACCGGCGCCCTGCTTTTTGTCCTGGGCCTCTTGGTGTATTTTTCCGAAGCGGTGCTCCGCTTTTTGGCCGGTTTTTTCGTTTTGGCCTTGGGTTTTATGTTTTTGTTCGGTGCCTATCGTCTGTGGACGATCAAGAAAGATATTGAGAAATTTTTCCATTTTTAATCAGGCAAATTAGGCAAGAGCCTGGTGTCCTCGGTTTTTTTACCGGCACTGGGTTTTTTTATTGGTAAAACGGCTGAGGCCGCGTCTTATCTCGTGAAATCGGTTATATGTGAAAATTTTATGATAATGTCCTACTAGCGTCATATAGAAA
>PCSD01000066.1:4979-6935 GCA_002771615.1 Candidatus Falkowbacteria bacterium CG23_combo_of_CG06-09_8_20_14_all_49_15 | reverse complement strand
CCGCCCGCTAATCATCCTTGGCGCCAAATCAGTAATCTGGAATATCTTAAAAAACTAACAAAAGTGTCTAAATAGGACATTTCTAAAAAACGCCAAATAGGACATTTCTATAAAACTTTTACACAAGCAACAAAATGATTGACAAGCCGGTCAATAAATGATATCCTATCCATAATGGCTGGTGGTTTTTACCTCTAGCTTTTTTCTTTACGAAAAATGAATTTTGGTTTAATATTATTATTAATTCACTCTAATCAAATAAGTCCGGCGGCCTAATTTTTCCACCCGATAAGATCGGCGTATAATCTTTAACTCCGGCCGCGCGGGCAAAAGAATAAATCTATGTCAGAATTAAGCAATGCCATCAAACAGATCTGCGAAGAAAAAGGCCTGTCCTTTGAGGCGGTCGTGGCTACGATAGAATCGGCTCTGGCCGCGGCCTACCGCAAAGATTTTGGCGAAAAAAATCAGAATATCAAAGTGGAATTTTCACCCGAAACCGGCGAATCCAAAGTTTTTGATGTGAAAACTGTGGTGGAAGACCGGCCGCCGGAAGAAGAAGCCGGAGAAGAAGAAGCCGAAAACGCCCCGACTCCGGGGCGGCCGGTAGAAGAGGAGGCGGGCAAACAAGAAAACGAAGAAGAAGCCAAAAAATTCAACCCAAAAACCGACTTGCCTGTGAGCGAAGCGCAAAAATTGAAAAAAGACGCCCAAATCGGCGAAGAAATCAGGACTGAATTGCCGGTACCGGCTGAATACGGCCGGATGGCGGCGCAAACGGCCAAGCAAGTCATCATCCAGCGCCTGCGGGAAGCCGAACGGAATATGATCTTTGAGGAATTCAAAGGCAAGGAAAACGAAGTAGTGGGCGGCGTGGTCCAGCGCCATGAAGGACGGATCGTGCTCATTGATCTGGGCCGGGCGGTCGCTGTCTTGCCGCCGGAGGAACAGATCGGCAAGGAGCGCTACCTGCCGGGGGAAAGATTTAAAGTTTTTATTAAGGAAGTTAGGATATCCGCCAAAGGACCGGAAATCATCGTTTCCCGGGCCGCGGACGAGATCTTGAAAAAAGTCTTTTATTTGGAAATTCCGGAAATCGCGAACGGCCTGATTGAAATCAAATCCGTGGCCCGGGAAGCCGGCGTTCGGGCGAAAGTAGCCGTGGCGACTGAAGCGGAAAATGTGGATCCGATCGGGTCTTGCGTGGGGCAGCGCGGCGCCCGCATCCAGACGATTATCAGCGAGCTGGGCGGAGAAAAAATAGATATCATTTTATACGACGAAGATCCGGCCAAATTCATCGCGAACGCCTTGGCACCGGCCAAGATTGCCAGCTTGGAGTTGAGAGACACGGACAAGAAGGCAATCGTGTCCGTGCCGGCTGACCAATTCTCCCTGGCCATCGGCAAAGGCGGGCAGAACGTCCGCCTGGCCGCCAAACTGACCGGCTGGATGATTGATATCGTGGAAAAGAAAGAAACGCTTGCGCCGGCGGAGGCGACGGAGGAAAAAAACGTTGCGGCCGGCGAAACTGCGCCGGACGAAGTCCAAGAGACCCCGGCCGCCGAGCCGGACAAGGGCATTGAACCGGAAGAAACCGGGCCGGAAACGGCCAAAGAGGAAAAAATCGCCGAAGAAAATGGAACTGCTGAAGAGGCGGAAGCGTCGGAAAAATAATGCAAGCGCCCTGCTGGCGGCAAAAAATTTCTGCCCAGCCCGAAGGGTCGGAAATTTGATCATCCATCGCTCTAATCATAATTCTCATAATATAACGCGCCGGGCCGGGTCGGATTGATCCGCGGCGGCGCGCCAAAAAACTATGGACATGGTTAACGGACTGATCCTCGCGAGCGCGATCCTGGCCGTGGCGTACGGCGGCCTCCTGATCCGCCGCATTTTATCCCTGCCCGCCGGCAACGAAAAAATGCAGGCCATCGCGCAGGCGATCCAAACCGG
>PCSD01000066.1:0-4958 GCA_002771615.1 Candidatus Falkowbacteria bacterium CG23_combo_of_CG06-09_8_20_14_all_49_15 | reverse complement strand
CCAGTACCGGACAGTCGGCATCGCGGCGGCGGTAATCTTCATCCTGATCGGCCTGATTCCCCAGCTGGGCTGGATCACCGCGCTGGCCTTTCTCGTCGGCGCCGGCTTGTCGGCTTTGACCGGCTACATCGGCATGTTCGTCTCCGTGCGCGCCAATGTGCGGACCGCGGAAGCGGCGCGCGGCGGCTTGGCCAAAGCGCTCGCGGTGGCGGTTAACGGCGGGACTGTGACCGGCCTGCTGGTGGTCGGCTTGGCGCTTTTGGGCACGGCCGGATTCTATTTTCTCTTCGGCGATCTCAAGGCCTTGATCGGCTTGGGCTTCGGCGGCTCCCTGATTTCCATCTTCGCCCGCTTAGGCGGCGGCATCTATACGAAAGCGGCGGACGTGGGCGCGGACCTGGTCGGCAAAGTTGAAGCCGGGATCCCGGAAGACGATCCGCGCAATCCGGCGGTGATCGCCGATAATGTCGGGGACAATGTCGGCGATTGCGCCGGCATGGCGGCCGATCTGTTTGAAACTTACGCCGTCACCTCCCTGGCGGCCATGTTGCTCGGCGCTTTGACTTTCTCCAACCACCCCAATGCCGTGATCTATCCTCTGGCTTTGGGCGCGGCTTCTATCATCGCTTCCATCATCGGCAGTTTTTTCATAAAATTGGGCAAGAATGAAAGCATCATGGGCGCCCTATACAAGGGTCTGGCCGTTGCCGGTTTGATCGCCGCCATCCTTTTTTATCCGATTACGATGAAATTTTTCGGACCGGCGAGCGGACTGGGCCTGGCGCCGCTTAATCTGTATCTGGCCTCTCTGATCGGCCTGGCTGTAACCGCCGCCCTGGTAGTGATTACGGAATATTATACTGCCACCCGCTTCAAACCGGTGCAGGAAGTGGCCGAAGCCTCCTTGACCGGACACGGCACGAACATGATTGCCGGCCTGGCCTTGTCCATGCGCTCCACCGCTCTGCCCGTCCTGGTGATCGCCGCGGCCATCTTCGGCGCGTTTTACTTGGCAGGCATTTACGGCGTGGCCATCGCGGCCATGGCGATGTTGTCCATGGCCGGCATCATCGTCGCGATTGACGCTTACGGTCCGATTACGGACAATGCCGGCGGCATCGCGGAAATGGCGGAAATGGGCGAAGACGTGCGTAATGTGACTGATCCCTTGGACGCGGTGGGCAATACAACCAAGGCAGTTACCAAAGGCTATGCCATCGGTTCGGCCGCCTTGGCCGCCCTGGCCCTGTTTGCGGATTTCACGCATACGGTGGGCGAAGGATTCAAATTCATGATTGACGATCCGCGCGTCCTGATCGGTTTGCTCATCGGCGGTCTCTTGCCCTATTATTTCGGCTCGTTGGCCATGAAAGCGGTGGGCCGGGCCGCGGGCGCGGTGGTGACCAATGTCCGCGAGCAGTTCAAGAACAAGCCGGGAATCATGACCGGCGCGGACAAACCGGACTATCACCAGACGGTTGATATCGTCACCAAGGCCGCGATCAAGGAAATGATCCTGCCGGCGGCGATTCCGGTCGCGGCCCCGATCCTGGTCGGCTTCATCTTGGGCGTTGAGGCTCTGGGCGGGCTCTTGGTCGGCACGATCGTCACCGGCATTTTTGTCGCCATCTCCATGACCACCGGCGGCGGCGCCTGGGATAACGCGAAAAAATACATTGAAGCCGGCCATTTCGGCGGCAAAGGCTCGGACGCGCATAAAGCGGCGGTCACCGGCGACACGGTCGGCGATCCGTACAAAGATACGGCCGGGCCGGCCATTAACCCGATGATCAAAGTGGTGAATATCGTGGCTTTGCTGATTGTCGGTTTGCTGCTATTATAAACAATAAAAAAATCCGAGAGTGGGTATGAAAGTGGCCGGGAAGGACGAAAATTTAGGCGATCTGGTTTTTCAGGAGATTGACGAGGCTATCGCGCACGGGCTTGTCGCGGACAAAACCTGCCGGGCGGTCGGCCGACTGGCAAAATGCTGCTTGCGGACAAAAAACAATCCCCTGAACGCGATTTTTACCAGTCCGGAAAAAAAATGCTGGCCAAACCGCCCGGTTCTGGAAGCGGCGCGGCCAACCCCGATGAATCTTTAAAAATCTTACGGCCTGGAAGCGCGCGCTTCCAGGCCGGATTTAATGAAATAATTATGGAAGTGGAAAAAAAAGATTTAGGCAAGGGCCAAATTGAATTGAATATCAGCCTGGGCGTTGAAGAATTCGCTCCCTACCTGCAGAGCGGCGCGGAGACGCTTAGCCGCGAAATAAAAATTGAAGGTTTTCGGCCCGGCAAAGCGCCGCTGGCAATCGTCAAGCAGAGAGCGGGTGAAATGGCCGTCCTGGAAGCGGCGGCACGCTTGGCGATTGACAAGACTCTTTGGCCAGCCATTAAAGAGCAGGCCGATGGTGAATTGGCGGATACGCCGGAAATCAGCGTCACCAAGCTCGCGCCGGACAATCCTCTCGGCTATAAAGCGATTTTGACTTTTTTGCCCGAGGTAAAGCTGGGCGAATACAAAAATTTCGGGATTAAAGAAAACCAAGCGGAAGTCGCGGAATCGGAAGTCTTGGCTTTTCTGGAACGGCTCGCGGACAGCCGGGCCAAAGAAACGCTTTCTTTGGCCGCGGCCAAGACCGGGGACAAAGTGATCGTTGACCTGGAGATGTTTTTGGACAATGTGCCGTTGGAAGGCGGCCAGACCAAGGATACGTCTGTGATCATCGGGCAGAAATTCATTGTGGACGGCTTTGACAAACAGCTCCTCGGCCTCAATAAGAATGAAACCCGGGAATTTTCTTTGCCTTATCCGGCCGATTTCCACCAAAAAAACCTGGCGGGCAAGCTGGTCCAATACCGCGTCCGCGTTAAAGATATTTTCCGGCGGGAAAAACCGGCCATTGACGACGAATTTGCCAAAACCTTTAATCAAAAAAATCTCGCGGAATTGAAGGAAAATATCAAGAATAATTTACAAGCGGAAAAAAATACGGCTCAACGTCAAGCAATGGAAGACGAAATCATCAAACAAGGCGTCAAGAACGCCCACTTTGGGGATTTGCCGGAGCTGATGATTAAAAACGAAGGGGAAAACCTCCTGCGCCAGGTGGAGGAAGAGATTAACGGCCAAGGCGGAAACTTTGCTGATTATCTCGCACATCTGAAAAAAACCCGCGAACAATTTTTACTTGATCTCCTGCCTAACGCCGTCGAACGGATAAAAATTTCTTTATTTTTGCGCGCGGTCGGACGGGCGGAAAAAATAGAAGCGACGGAAGCAGAAGTTCAGCACCAGCTGGAAGCTTTGAAAAAATATTACCAGAACGCCGGGCTGAGTCAAAGCGATCCGGAGCGTTACAAGCAAATGGACTCGCCCGCTTACCGCCGCCATCTGGGCCGGCTGATCCTGGACCGAAAAACCATTGACAAGCTCCGTGCTTTGAACACGGCCGCCGCGCCGGCCGCCCAAGCGGGTAAATAACCGGATGTTTATAAAAAATGGGAAATAAGCGGATCAACTCGGTTTATCAGTAAATAATTTTGTTTGTCCATAAAATTTCCTGGCCGCTCACCACTGTCCGCTTTTTTCCTTGGCAGAAAAATCTGTCCTGAGCGCTGGAGAAAGATTGGAAATTAAGGATATCATTATGCCGACCTTGGCCTTGAACAAGCGGGCCGCTTACGATTATGAACTGCTGGAGAGATTTACGGCCGGCTTGGTTCTAAGCGGCCAGGAAGTCAAATCCGCCAAAGCCGGGCAAGCCAGCCTGCGCGGGGCTTTTGTTACGGCCCGGACGGCGGCCAACGGCCGGACTCCGGATTTTTTCCTGACTAACGCGCGCATCGCCGCCTATAAGCAAGCCGGCCCTTTACCGGATTACGACCCTCTCCGTTCCCGCCGCTTGCTTCTCAAACGCGGAGAAATGATCAGGCTGGTCGGCAAGAAAAACGAAGCCGGATTGACTTTTGTGCCGCTTAAGCTGTACACTAAGAAAAGCCTGATTAAGCTGGAATTCTGTCTGGCCAAAGGCAAAAAGAAATATGACAAGCGCCGGGCCATCAAAAAAAGGGAGATTGACCGGGAAATCAAAAACGTGATCAAAAATAAAAAATAATTTTTGGTTTCGGCATGGCGCGGATTTTTTATCCCGTTTTTCCAAGGAAATTTGTGGGTATTTCGGAGGAAGAGAAAATAAATAAGAACAAGAAAAACAAAAAGTATTTTCCCAAGACTACGGGGATGCTGGGCTTTGACAGCAGGCCAAGCCAAGAACATTCGGAACGTGCGCGCCGGCGTCACGCTAATCGCGCCGGCAAATAATAAGTGCCAAAAACTTATTGGCGAAAGTCCAGAACGCTTTCCGCGTTCCGGCCTTCGCTCCCGCTGTTGCTTAATTTAAGCTGACAGCCATCCGCGGCGGTTAGGCCTGAGAGCCGCCAGCCGGGTGTCAAATTATCAGGCTGGGCCAGCGGACCGCTTTCGGCCGCTCGCCGAGATTTTTGGAAGCTGACTCTGGCCGGTTTTGCCGGGTTTTCCACGGCCGGAGAAAAATCAAAATCCGCCTATGTCCGTAAAAGTGTTTTTGGATGTCTGTTGGACGCGGGTTCAACTCCCGCCATCTCCACAAAAAACAAGGTTATTGGACCTTGTTTTTTTATTGACCTCAAGAATATATCAGCTCTGGCGTAAATCCATTTAGATCTTATTTTTTATTTACAAAATTTTTCTTTTACCCATTCATATATTAATCTTATTGGTTAAAAGGACAATGCTCTCTGAATCATTATGATAAGGTTGTAAAGAAATTTTCCTCTTCAATTGGTCGCGCGCCCGGACTTTGCGGGAATTGGAACAGCCCGGTCAAATTTTTTCAAAACCGACATAAAGCTTCTTGTCTTTGTCCAGAAAATAGCGGGTGATCCGGTAGCGCGGCTCTTGGCCGGCGGCCAGG
>PCSD01000024.1:373-1507 GCA_002771615.1 Candidatus Falkowbacteria bacterium CG23_combo_of_CG06-09_8_20_14_all_49_15 | reverse complement strand
AAAAAATGGAGAGGGGGTTAGGGGGTGAGGATGTTTGTCAGGAGGTTAGGGGGTGAGGATGTTTGTCAGGAGGTTAGGGGGGATGAGGCTGTTTGAGAGAGGAGAGGCAGGGGGTGAGGATGTTTGAGAGAGGAGAGGGGGCAATAGACAGTGAATAAATACAACAGAATATCAATCGTAAATATCGCCATTATGAACGATAAAGAAACCAAGAAAATCCTTATGGTCGGCGGCGGCACCGGCGGTTCAGTCGCGCCTTTGCTTGCGATCGCGGCTTATCTGCGTGAGCGCCAAAAAGAGACTAATTGGCAATTTTTTTGGTTGGGCACGAACCAGGGGCCGGAAAAAGAAATGGTCGCGTCCGCGCATATCCCTTTCTCTGCCATTTACGCGGCCAAACTGCGGCGCTATTGGTCTTGGGAAAATTTGTTCATTCCTTTTTTTCTCCTGATCGGCTTTGGCCAAGCTTTGTATTATATTTTTAAAGAAAAACCAGATTTGGTTATGAATGCCGGTTCGTTCGTGGGCGTGCCGGTCGTCTGGGCCGCGTGGTTTGGGCGCGTGCCTGTTTTGATTCACCAGCAGGACGCGCGCGTCAGTCTGTCCAACCGTCTGACCGCGCCCTTGGCCAAAGTAGTTACGGTAGCGATGGAAAAATCATTGGCTGATTTTGGCGGCAAAGCGTTCTGGACCGGCAATCCCATTCGTTTAGAATTTTTTCGCCAGAATTCCGCCTTGCCCAAGCATTTGTTTGCGCTTAATTTTTTTGATCAACGCCCTCTTGTCTTGGCCTTGGGCGGCGGCACCGGCGCTGTGGCTTTGAACGAGCAGGTGGCGGCCGCGGCCGCGTCTTTGCCGGCATATTTGTTTGTGTTGGTGACTGGCCGCGGCAAGCAATTAGCCTTCGCACCAGATAACTTGCGGGCGGTGGAATTCGTGGACGCCGCCGCTTTGTCCGCGCTCGCGCGCCGCGCTGTTTTGGTTATTTCCCGTTGCGGCTTGAATGTTTTGACTGAACTCGCCTTGTTGGGCAAACCCGCCATTTTAATTCCCATGCCGGTTTCGCACCAAGAAAATAATGCGGTTTGGTTTTTTGAGGCGCGTGCGGCCCTGGTCATGGATCAATCCGAATTG
>PCSD01000024.1:0-362 GCA_002771615.1 Candidatus Falkowbacteria bacterium CG23_combo_of_CG06-09_8_20_14_all_49_15 | reverse complement strand
TTTGGCGCAGGCTGTTCGTAAAGTCATGACAGACGACCGGCTCCGCCGTCTTTTTAGCCAAAATATTAGAAATTTTGCGCGTCCAGACGCGAACGAAAAGATCGCGGATATTGCGCGTGATATGCTTGGGTGATTAAATAGAGCGAGGGAGAGAGATGTTTGCGAAGAAAGTTATGTTAAAAGTATTAATAAAATATTAAGTTATACGTGTAAACATCCTCCCCCTTACCCCTCTCTTCAGCCTCACCGCTTTTTGACGCTCGCTTCCCCCTCTCCAGCCTCACCCCCGCTCGCTGACGCTCGCTTCCCCCTCTCCAGCCTCACCCCCGCTCGCTGACGCTCGCTTCCCCCTCTCCATTTTC
>PCSD01000016.1 GCA_002771615.1 Candidatus Falkowbacteria bacterium CG23_combo_of_CG06-09_8_20_14_all_49_15 | reverse complement strand
ACCGCGAAAATGGTTTTTATTCTTTGCTGACGCATATTTTTCAATATATTAGTAAATATTTTGCCCGTCAATCAAATTCATCAGACAAATGCCTGCTATTTATTGATTGCCAATTTTGATGAATAATATTCCTGAGCCCCAAACTAAAAAACACGAATCCCTTCTTGTCATTCAACCAAGACCTTACGGCGTGGTTGTGGCTTTTTGCATGGTTTGAATATATTCTTTCCAGGCTTTATATTGGGCTCTTTCCGCTTCCAACTCTTCCGGCGTCATGGAATTGATAAGCGCTTGTTGCGCTTCCTGCTTCACGGCCGTGGCCGCTTGCAAGGCCTCTTGGAATTCTTCCGGACTGGAACTGGCCGCCTGGCTGATGATGGACGCGCTCTTTTCTTCCGCTTGTTCAATCACCGCCTGCCTTTCAGCATCTGTCTTCGGCAAATCAATTTTACCCTCATCTTGCTTGACCTGGCCGGACGGCTCCGGGATTGCCAAAGGCGCATCCACGCGGTTACTGATTAAATAAACGAAAGCCACGGCAAAAATCAAGATTAAAGCCAAAATAATGGCAATGGCTGTTTTTGGAGACATATGATTATTTTTATTATTATTCCGCGCTGGGCGCCAGCGGCTCCTCTTCTCCCATCTGGGCTTCCTCTTTATTTTCTTCCATAAACGGCTCCGGGTTCGGCACTACCATTGACGCGCCCGGACCATAGTTAAAGCTGATGTTTAAAGCGATACCCAAAGGCGTGATGGTTTTTTCGGAACGCAAATCTTTTTCAGAACTGACATTGATCGTATCGCCAACTTGCAAATCTTTTAAGCTGATGATTTCCGGCTCGGTCGGCTGGGGCCAAAGCAAAGGCTCATCTTCTTGCCAAGGCACATTTTTAGCCAAAGCCGCGGCCCGCGCTTGGTCGCGAGCAGCCATTTTTTTCTGGAATTCATCCATTTCCTTCTGATACACGGCCCGATCCTTGGGCTTATTCTTGATGATTTTCGTATCTGTTCCGACAATTATTTCCCTGGTATCAAGGTTGGAGTCGTCAAAGGGGCTAAACGGCCTGATTTTCAAAGTTATTTTCTGGCCATTAATCGCGCCGATCTCGCCGCTCAGATTCATAACCGGCATATCCGCCGGCATACCCGTCAAAAGACCGGACTCCAGCACTCTTTTCTGGCACGCTTGCCAGCCGTCATTGTAGCCTTGGCTGGCTGGCGTTTGACCGGCGGACTTGAACCCGGCCGCGAGCGGCGCGTTCGCTGAAGAAAAACTTTTGCCGGCCAAAAAGCCAAAACCGGTAAAAATCAGGGCCGTGATGATGATCACGATCAAAACATGTTTTGTTTCAGGCATAATTTTGATAAGAATATTAATTATTTGGATTATTTTTTTTGACTTTCACTTCACGCCAAGTCGGCAAAGGCGGACACGGCTGGACCGGCCCAACAGGTTCTGATTTGGGGCCTTCATAATCTGGCTCTTCAGTCGTATCAATACCTTGCACAAGATAACAGTATAAATCTTGTCTTTCTTTAGTCTCATCGTCTGTGCATTGACAATTGGTACCGACACAAGCACTGCTGCCCACATTGGCGCAACCACCGCTGGCAATCAATAAATAACCAGGATCATTACGATCCGGGCAAGTTTCAGTATCAGTTTTATAACGATAAATATTAAACTTATCCGCGTTCTCCACGCCCGCTTTTTCCCAAACCACTTGCACTTGATCCGGACAAATGCCATGGGTACTGACTTCTTGATCCAAGAGCGGTGCTGCCGGCTGGCAAACGCTGGCGGTGGTGCCTGTTTTTGGCAGTGAATAAACAGTTTCGCTTGTAGAATTATACGCGGTCACTTCAAATTTATATATAACACCCGGGTTTAAACCAGAAATATTGGCAAGATAGGTGTTTGGGCCTGGTGAAGCTATGGGATCAGAATAACTAGAATCCATATAAACCTTAAAACCGCTCTGTCCAAAACCTTCATAAGGATCCCAATCCACAACTAATTGGTGGCACTGGTCTGGGTCAGGGGCTTGCTCCACTGATTCAATGACAGGAACTTTCATATATAAATCAGATTGAACATGATAAGCCACACCACCCCCTGCGCCTTGATTGCTGGAATTAAAACTGATCCAGCCAACACCATAAGTATCGGTGATCCCACCACTATTACCATTCCAAGCCCAGCCTTTTAATTCGCCATTTAACGGATCAAATTCTACGCCATAGTCAATACTTCCAGCATCTGAATCATGACTACGTAATTTTATCCAACCCTCTTCGCCCATACTTAAAACTTTTGCCCAACCGGAAATTTGTCCAGCATATTCACCGCTCAATTCAGTGTGAGCAATCGGGCCGCTGCCGCCATTAAATGGGTCGCCCGGAGGGTTACCCGTTTGGGCACGGTCAAAACTGATCCAGCCCATGTTACTGCTCCAAGCATAACCGGAAAAATTGCCCGTTTCTTTATCAATTTTAACGCCATAATCATGCGCAATACCCGAAGATGGACAAGCGGCTGGCGGTCGATGTAATGATCCAGTATTCCCCTCATCGCAATCCGATGAATTGAAACTGATCCAGCCAAGATTGCTTGACCAGGCAAAACCGCTCAAATTATCTCCTGCTCCTGATAAAGCCGCTGGCTCTTGGCCGCGCGGATAATAAAACAAAAGCGTGCTGAGGGCCAAAGCGATGAGCAAAACCAAGCTGGGTAAAATGATTTTTCGCAAAAAAGAAATGTTATTGTTCGGCATAGATGGACGCTTAAATTTTAAAATGATATTATGGAAATGACCTATATTAAAAAAGAGGATAAAAACGGCCGGCCAAAACCAGAAAGACCGCGGGCGGCAAGGCTAGCCAGGCCATGATAAACGCCAAAGACAGGCCGGCCAAAGCCAGCAGGACAAGGCCGCGGAATATTATCTGGAAAATGCGCATGCCAATGCTGATTGCGAAGCCGACCGGATCGCGCTGGCCGTACATCGGGGTCAGGATATTTTTCAACCAGACAAAAAAAGCCAGACCCCTTTCCCGCTCTTTAATAAAGCGGACAGCGGCACTGGCGCATTCTTTCAATCCACGCGTATACCACCAGACCGGAAAATAAAGCAAGGAAAATAAAAAATCAAAAAGCACTCTGGTCAAAGTAGCGGATGGAGAAACAAAACTGATCACAGATTTTTATTTATATAGTTATCCACAATTAAATATATTATACCATTTTTATTCTCTGTCCACAAAATAAATTTTAGCCTTGACGATTTTATTTGACATTTTGAATATGTTTTGTTATTATTGTCTTTAACCGAATTTCTTAATATTATATATTGATATTACCGACAAATTAGCCTAAATAATCAGGCCTGGCGGTAATTTTTAAATTTATGGCTCATAAGCTGGCGGCCGGTTCAACCACTCTTGGCCGCGATTCAAAAAGCAAACGGCTCGGGATCAAGCTCCAAGACGGCGAATACGCGAAAAGCGGCGCCATCATTGTCCGCCAAAGAGGGACAAAATACCATCCGGGCAAAAACACGCAATTGGGCAAAGACGATACGATTTTTTCCATTGTCAACGGCTTGGTCAAATTCTCGGCCAAAAAAGTTAAAAGCTATGACGGCAATTGGCATAAAAAAACCTTCGTCAATGTGGTGCCGGCCAAATAAGCGAAAAGGTTGTTGAAAAAAGAACCTGAATCATATGATTCAGGTTCTTTTTTTATTTCTTGCTTTCTTTGCTTACGCGCGAGAACCGCCCTTTGAACTTGTCGCGAAAATCTTTTTACTTCATACGGCCGACCTTCTTGGCGCGCAGACAAACGCGGACGAATTCCGCGAACAAAGGATGCGGATCAAGCGGGCGGGAGATATATTCCGGGTGGAATTGCGTGCCGATGAAAAACGGATGGTCGGCCATTTCCACCGCTTCCACGATCTTTCCATCCGGCGACAGGCCGGCGATTTTCAAGCCGCGGTTGGCCAGCAAATCGCGGTAGCCGTTATTGAACTCATAGCGATGCCGGTGCCGTTCGGAAACGATCTCGTCTTTTTTGCCGAAGCGGCGATAAGCGGCGGCCAAATGCGTGCCTTTTACTAATTTACAGGGCCAGCCGCCCAAGCGAATCGTGCCGCCATATTGCTTCTTGGCCAACAATTCCTTTTGCCCGGGCATGATATGGATGACCGGATGGGGGTTTTTCGGATCCACTTCCTCGCTGTTCGCACCGTCCAAACCGCAAACATGGCGAGCAAATTCAATCACCGCCATCTGCATCCCATAGCATAAACCAAGATAGGGCACCTTTTTTTCACGACAATATTGAATAGTTTTAATCTTCCCTTCCGCGCCGCGCGATCCCCAGCCTTGCGGCACGATCACGCCGTCCAAGCCGCGCAATTCGCTTGTCCCGTTTTTTTCCACATCTTCGGCATTCAGCCAGCGTAATTCCACCCGGCAACCATTGGCCAAACCGCCGTGGCGGATGGCTTCAATCACGGAAATATAAGAATCCGACAGGCAAAAATCCCCGGTCGCGAAATATTTACCCACGATGCCGATGGTCGCGGTTTTTTTCGCGTTTTTATATTTTTCCACCATGGCCCGCCAATCATGCAGATCCTTGTGCCTGGGGCGCAAGCCGAATTTTTTCAGAATCCGCTCGCCGAAATTGTCTTTTTCAAAATTGATCGGCACTTCGTAAATGGAATCAATATCCGGCGCGCTGATCACATCCTCTTCGCCGATATTACAGAAGATGGCCAGCTTCCGCCGCCGCGGCCGGTCAATCGTGGCGGCCGCGCGGGCAATGATGAAATCCGGCTGGATGCCGGCGGCATTGAGGGAACGGACCGCGTACTGGGTCGGCTTGGTTTTCATTTCCCCGACTTTGGCCGGGATCGGTAGATAAGAAACAATCGCGAAAATAACATTTTTCGGATCCGCCAGATGCATCATACGCGCCGCTTCCAGGAATAATAAATTCTGGTATTCGCCGATCGTGCCGCCGATCTCCACGATCATGATCTCCGCCTGCTCTTTGGCGGCGGCGCGGCGAATGCGGGCGATAACTTCATTCGGGATGTCCGGCACCACTTCCACACAGCGCCCGCCGTATTCCAAATTTCTTTCCCGGCCAATCACGGCTTGGTAGATGCGCCCGGTCGTCATATAATTGTCACGGTAAATATTCTTATTCAGAAACCGCTCGTAATTGCCGATATCCTGGTCGGTTTCGTCGCCATCTTCCGTCACAAACACTTCGCCGTGCTCCACCGGATTCATGGTGCCGGCGTCCACGTTGATATACGGATCAATCTTGATGGCGCTGACGGAAAATCCTTTGGAAAGCAGAATCCGGCCGATGGAAGAAACCGTAATGCCCTTGCCGACCCCGGACATCACTCCGCCCACGACAAAAATATACTTGGTTTTAACAACTTTCCTCCTTGGCGCGCGTTTTCTTTTTAGCATAGTATTTTATGATGATTTTTCAATAAAATCTGAAAAAAAATCAGTTGATAAAAATTTTTTTAAAAAATTTTCCTTTGACTGCGCACAAGATGGCAAAAAATATACTTCCCTTTTTTCCTGGACTACAGCCCCTCACCCCCTCTTCCCCCTCTCCATTTTCTCAAAAAAATGGAGAGGGGGAAGAGGGGGTGAGGCTGTTTCTCAAAAAAATGGAGAGGGGGCAGAGGGGGTGAGGCTGTTTCTCAAAAAAATGGAGAGGGGGCAGAGGGGGTGAGGCTGAACAAAGCGGAAGCGGCGGGGAGGTATAGCAAATAAAAGGATTATTGCTAAAATTTTATTGGTAAAATTTAGCGAAGGACCAAAAATAAAATATTGTTTGAATACTTGTCCTGGTCGCAAGCGAAAGATTAGGAATTATTCAGGAGTGGAAGTGGCGCTTTCGACCGGATCCGGGATAAAACGGCCCAAGATGATGTCCAGAGCTTTGGCCAACTGCGGATCGCGATCGGCGTTATAATCCTCCTGATTCAGATCAACCAGCACATCCGGCGCAATTCCTTCTTCGTTAATGCTTAAGCCGCTAGGCGTAAGCCATTTGGCCACGGTCACTTTCAAGGAAGAACCATCGCTCAACTCGTCCAATGTTTGGACCGAACCTTTGCCGAAGGTTTGCTGGCCGACAATCTCCGCTTTTTCATAATCTTTAAGGGCGCCGGCCACGATCTCCGAAGCGGAAGCGCTGCCCTGATTAACCAAGACAACCGTACGGAAATCCTTCAAACGCGCTCGGCCCCGGGCCAAATGCTCGTCCTTGCGCTCCGCGCCATACTGTTCGGAAACAACTACGCCATCTTCAATCCATTCGCTCGCGACATCCACCGCGGTTTCCAGATAGCCGCCCGGATTATTGCGCAGATCCAAAATCACGCCGGCCGGCTGGGACACGATGATTTTTCTGACCGCCTCGTTGAAAGAAGCCAAAGTATCATCATTAAAACTGCTAATTCTCACGACATAAACGCCTTCTTTCTCCTCGGCGCGCACGGATTTGACAACGATTTTATCGCGGATAACGGAAATTTCCTCGGCTTTTTCCACGCCGGACCGGAAAATTTCCAATTTGACGGCTGTCCCTTTCGGCCCCCGGATCCGGCTGACCGCTTCATCCACGCTCAGGTTAGCCGTGGATTCCCCGTTGATGGTAACAATCTTGTCGCCGGCCTTGATACCCGCTTTTTCCGCCGGCATATCCGGCAAAGGGGCAATGACCGTCAAAATATTGTTCTTAATGCCGATTTCCGCGCCAATCCCTTCAAAAGTGCCGGTCAAATCTTGTTCAAATTCCTGATAAATCTTCGGGTCCATAAAAACCGTGTATGGATCGCCGGCCGCTGAGGCCAAACCGCGCAAAGCCCCGTAAAATAATTTTTTGTCCGTCAATTCCTCACTGTTCACATAGCTTTGTTTTAGTTTATCCCACACTTCCCAAAATAAGAAGAAATCAATATCCTTTCCGACCGCCGCATCCGGCGGCGCGGCCCGCTGATTGATGATATTGCCGACATACAAAACCTGCTTGCGAGAAAAATCACCGAGCGCTTGATTCTTGCCGGCCAAATAAAGGCCTCCCCAAAAACTGGCGCTCATTAAAATCAAAACCATGATGACGCGCAAAAAAAATGAGGAACGGCCTGTTCCCTGGTCATTCTTAATCATAAAAATAAGTCTGTATAATTATAATTATTTTTCTATGCTTGATATTATGCTTAGTATAACATATGGCCGCTCCGGCTACAAATTATA
>PCSD01000047.1 GCA_002771615.1 Candidatus Falkowbacteria bacterium CG23_combo_of_CG06-09_8_20_14_all_49_15 | reverse complement strand
CCCTGGGATTTCGAAAACCTTATGAAGTATTTAATCAACTAATTAACAATACTGTTGCGTTAAATTCTAGAAACTAAGTTAATTTATTATGATTTAATTGTAAATTCGTAAATTGAAAATTGAAAATTAATACGCCCTTGTAAGCGAATGATCGTGTTGATATATGGAAAATTTTAAAAAGAAAAAATTGGTTTTGATTTCTTTGGTCTATGAGCCGTATTGGAGTGGGGCGGAAAAGATGGTGAAGGAAATTGCCGAACGGCTGCAGGATAAATACGAAATAACTATAATTACTTCCCAGCTTAAAGATAATTTGCCGGTTTTGGAGGAAATAGGACATTACACGATCAAGCGGGTGGGCAAGGAAGTAAATTTTTTTGGAAAATTGTTTTTCCCCTGGCGAGCCGCTATATTAGCGAGCAAACTTCAGCCGGATATCGTCCACGCGGTGATGGAAAGTTATGCCGGCGGCGCGTTGGTCATATTGAAATATCTTTATCCTCGCGCTCGGCGCGTCTTAACCCTGCAAAGCGGCGATCTTGACGACCAGAAAAAAAAGAAGCAGTTTTTTTTGCGGGTTTTTTGGCGCGCCATCCATCGCGCTCCCCATTTATTGACCGCGATCAGTCTTTTTTTAGCCAAGCGGGCCGAAAGATTCGGCCGCCGGCGAGAGGAAATTTCGGTCATTCCCAACGGAGTCGCTTGGGAAAAAATCGCCTTAATTAAAGAAGAAAAAAAGCTCAGCCAGGTTATCTGCGTCGGACGTTTTTCCTGGGAAAAAGGGCACCAATTTTTATTGGCGGCCTGGCCGTTGGTACTCGCCAAGGTTCCGTCCGCCAAATTGATCCTGGTCGGCGAAGGTGTTTTGCAAGCTGAGATAGCCCGGCAAATACAGGATCTTGGCATCAGTGCTTCGGTAAGCTTGTTGGGCAGCCTGCCGCACGATCAAGCATTGGGCCAAATCGCCCGTTCTTCAGTGTTTGTCTGTCCGTCTTTGGCAGAAGGATTGGGTATTGTTTTTATCGAAGCGCAGGCCTGCGGCGTACCGCCGATCGGCACGAATGTCGGCGGCATACCGGAAATTATCCTGGACGGCGAGAGCGGACTGCTGGTTGAACCGAAAAACAGCGAAGCCATTGCCTCGGCCGTAATAAAACTCCTTACCGACCGGGCGCTGGCGGAAAAAATTAAGCGGAATGGCCTGAGCGCGGCGCGACGATTTGCCTGGGCGGATATTGTCCGGCGCTACGAGGCGCTTTATGAAAGATCAACCAGCCGCTGACCGCAATTATTTTTCTCTGCCCGGGTGACCGCTCAATATTAGCTTTGGACGGATATTATGGCTTATCAGAAGATAAAAAAATCGCTATCGGTCGAATTTTCGTTTTTATACAGTGTTTTTGATCGATATAAAATATACATTAAATATGTTTTAAGCGGCGGTTTTGCGACCAGTGTCCATTTCATTTTGGTTTTTTGCCTGACCAGCGGCTTGCAAGTGCATTACTTGATTTCCACTTCCAGCGCTTTTGTCGCCGCTTATTTCATCAGTTTTTTTTCGCATAAAATTTGGACTTTCCGGGATGCCGGCCACAGCCGTCTTTATTGGCAGATGCCGGTTTATTTTCTGGTTGGCCTGATGAATTTGTTCATTAACGGCGCCGCCATGTATGTCCTGGTTGATCATTATGGCTTGTATTATCTTCTGGCCCAGGCTTTGGCAAGCGCTTCGGTCGCGATTTTCAGCTTTTTTGCTTATCGTTATGTAATATTCAGGCAAATCCAAAAATGACCGGGGCCGGCATAAAAATGATATGATCAAAAAATAATGGAAAAAAGAAGAAAAGTTTTAATCGCAACCGGCATCTATCCACCGGACATCGGCGGTCCGGCGACATACGCCCGTAATTTATCCACGGAGCTGGTTAGGCTAGGTTGGGAGGTGCTTATTTTAACTTATGGCGATGACAATCAAGAGACTGGCGTAACAGAAGAAACGGAGAAAAAGATTATTAAAGTTAGTCGTCGGCAGGATAAGCTGAGCAGATATGGTAAATATTTTCTCGCGGCTTGGCGCTTAGCTAAAAAATCTGATATAATTTACGCGCTTGATCCTTTGAGCGCCGGTCTGCCGGCCGGGCTGGCGGCAAGATTACGCGGCTGTCCAGCGGTTTTGCGTTTGGGCGGCGATTGGTTATGGGAAAAAGCCGTGGAAGCTGGCCGTACCGTCTTACCGTTAGCGGCGTATTACGAGCATCGCGACGACTGGCCTCAGACGGAAAAATGGCGCGCTTTCCTTTTGCGTGTTGCGCTTAAATTTTTTAAGTTAATAATTTTTTCCACAGCTTGGCAGAGAGACATTTATACAAATTATTTCGGCCTGAAAAAAGAAAAAACCGCGATCATTGCGAATCCGTGTCACGTGGCTGGTCCGGCGCGGCTAGCGCCATTTAAAAAGGAAGTGGTGTTTGCCGGCCGTTTATTGAAATTAAAAAATTTGGCGCGGCTTTTAACCGCGTGGCAAACCCTTGATACTCAGGACACTATCTTGGCGATTTATGGCGAAGGGCCGGAAAGGAGTAATTTGCAAAAAATGATCGCAGAGCAAAAACTTGAGAAGAGAGTGCTTTTACAACCAGCCGTGCGGACAAAAGAACTGTTGGCCATAATCGCACGCAGCCTTTTTGTCGTTATTCCTTCGCTCAGTGAAATAAGTCCTAATTTAGCTTTAGAGAGTTTGGCTGCGGGTAAAGCGGTTTTATTGACGCAAGAAAACGGTTTGGAGCCTGAGATTAAAAATTTAGCCGTTTTATACAATCCATTAGATGTTAATGATTTAAAAGACAAAATTGCTTGTTTATTGGACAAACAAAAGCGCGCCGCGATAGAGAATAAGATTAAATCCGGATTGTTGGAAAAAAGAAGTTGGCGTGATGTGGCCGCTGAACATCAAGTATATTTTGCCAGAATTACTTAGAGGAACTTGAGACAGAGTAGAAATGTTTAAAGCGTGTTTGGATAGATGAAAATTTTTTTATTATTCCAATAGCAACATGGTAATCAATGCCCATCGGCCCAAAGTTTTATTTTTTGGTTTAACCGATTATGATTTAGCGGTTGATAATGCGGTCTTGGCCAAAAAATTTATCGGCTTGGGGCGGGATATGGAAGTCTTCGTGCTGGCCCGCGGCCGCGGTCAAACAAAAAAATACGGCGCGCGCTTTTTTTTAATCCCGAAAATTTTCGGTAAGATCGGCGTGCCGCTTTGGCTGTTGCGGGCTTTGATCTTGGGCAATCAGATAATCAAACAAGAGAAGATTGATATCTTGATCGCGCAATCGCCCGCTTGGGACGGCTTGGTGGCGGCTTTATTGAAAATTTTCACCGGCCGGAAACTGGTCGTGGAAGTCCATGGCGACTGGGTGAGCGCGCCTTTTTATTACCACCGGATTCCCCTGGCGGGATTGATCAGGAAAGTGTTGGAAAAACTCGGACAGTTTTCCCTGCGGCGGGCGGACAAGATCCGTGTGATTTCTTCAGCCACGGAAAAGCAGGCCAGGCAATATGCGCCGGACAAGCCTTTCTGCAAATTCCCGACCTTCACCGACCTTGACATCTTTGCCGATAAAACCGCAATCAGCTATGAGCCGATCATATTATATGTCGGCTGGCTTTACCGCCTGAAAGGCGTCCAATTTTTGCTGGCCGCCTTCGCGTCAATAAAAAACCGTTTCCCGGCGTATAAACTGGTAGTGGCCGGCGACGGTCCTTACCGGCCGGAATTGGAAAAATTGGCGCATAAGCTCCAAATCAGCGGCCAGCTTGAATTTACCGGCCATTTGCTCCTCTCCGGAGTCAAAGATCTGATGCGCCGCGCGTCGGTCATTGTCCTGCCGTCTCTGTCCGAAGGGTTAGGGCGGGTTTTGATTGAAGGCGCGATGTCGCGAAAATCATTGATTGGTTCTAATGTCGGCGGCATACCGGACATCATCCAAGACGGCGAAAACGGTTTGTTGTTCAGGCCCGGGGATGAATTTGATTTGGCGGAGAAATTAGAGATGATCCTGAGCAATCCGGAAGGCGCGAAAGAGATGGGCGAAAAAGGCCGGGCGATCGTCTCAGGCCGTTTTTCCAATGAAAAATTTTTTGCCGGATATCGCGCTTTGATCGCAGATTAAGATTATTCTTCCCGGCCGCTGTCAGTTCAGCAAAAAAGGAAACTTATTTGACTTACCCGGGCGTCTGATTGTATGATATTCTTCCAGGGAAGAGCCGCAGAGTCAGAATTATGATGATAAAATTTAGATTATTTGTTTATTTTTACTCCTATGCGCATTTCTATTCCCCTGGCCGATTTGCCGGCGCCGGCGCCGATTTGTCTGAGGCAAGCCGGTTATCATTACCAAATTGACCGGCGTAGCGGCCAGGAAAGTTACGCGCGCCATTTGACCAGCGCCGATTACCCCCGTTTCCATATCTATCTATTGCTGGAAAACGGGCAGGCGGTCTTTAATCTGCATTTGGATCAGAAAAGACCGAGCTATGGCGGCGGGACACACGCCCATAGCGGGGAATATGAAGGCGAAATCATCAGGGGGGAAATTCAACGCCTTTTGCCATTTTTAAAGACAAATAAATAAATATTATTTTTAACCCTATTTTTTAGTTTTTTTATTCTCAAATTTTTTTTGAAATACTGGAATAATATATGAATCCCAGCGAGGAAATAAAAGCGAAGTTGGATATCGTTGATGTCTTGCGCGACTATATCCAGGTCCGGCCGGCCGGCGTTAATTTCCGGGCGCTTTGCCCTTTTCATAAGGAAAAAACTCCTTCTTTTCTGATCAGTCCGGATAAGCAGATCTGGCATTGCTTCGGTTGCGGCAAAGGCGGTGATATTTTTACTTTTGTGATGGAGATGGAAGGCTTGAGTTTTGTGGAAGCGCTCCGCCTGCTGGCGCCCAAGGCCGGCGTGATCCTTTCCTCGGCGAATTTTAAAAATGATTCCGCGCGCAACCGCTTGTTGGACATCATGTCTTTTGCCGTCCAGGTGTACCATCATTTGCTTTTCAACGATCCGTCCGCCGCGCCGGCCCGCGCCTATCTTCAAGAGCGGGGTTTGACGGAAGAAACCATTGATAACTGGCAGATCGGCTTCAGCCTGGATTCCTGGGAGGCAATGACCAGCCGCTTGAAACAGAAGGGTTTCCGCGAACAAGAGATATTCCTGGCCGGTTTGGCCATCAAAAGGGAAGAGCGCTCGTCCTATTACGATCGTTTCCGCGGCCGCTTGATGTTTCCGATCCGCGATTTGAACGGCAATCCGGTCGCTTTTTCCGCGCGGGTCTTGCCGGCCAAGGAAAAAACCGAGAAATTGGGAAAATACATCAACAGCCCGCAGACGCCGATTTATGACAAAAGTCGGATCGTTTTCGGTTTGGACGCGGCTAAAAGGGCAATCAAAGAACAAGACTTGGCTGTGATCGTGGAAGGGCAGATGGATGCCATCACCGCCCATCAACATGGCTTCCAGAATGTCGTGGCGGTTTCCGGCGCGGCTTTGACCGCGGAGCAGATCGCCTTGATCAAGAGATTCACCAACAACCTGGCCTTGTCTTTTGATATGGATGCCGCCGGTCTGGAGGCTTTGCGCCGCGGTGCTAAGGAAGCTTGGCGGGCGGAAATGAACATCAATGTCATCGCCCACGCGGCCAAAGATCCGGACGAACTGATCCGGAAAAATCCGGCTTACTGGTCCAAAGCCGTCAGCCAGGCCCGGCCGGCCATGGAGTACCTGATGGATAAATATGAGCGGGAAAATGACATGGAAAAAATCGCGCACCGGAAAGTCTTGGCCAAAGAAGGGTTGTCTTTTATCGCGGCGATGAAGAACAAAATTGACCAAGATTTCTGGTTGAAAAAATTGGGGAGAAAAATTGATGTTTCTGAGGCCATTCTCAAGGAAGCACTCGCCGCCGCGGCCGGCCGGGAGATCGCTTTTAAGCCGGAAACAGCGGTACCGGCGCAACCGGCGACCAAACGGGAAGAAAAAGCCAGTGATACTCTTTTAGCCTTAATGTTGAAATTACCGGTTCTGGCTGAATATGTTTTCCAACGTCTTGAACCGGGACAGATAATTGGCGAGGCAAACCGCCGTATTTACAAATATTTACAAATATTTTATAATAACTTCAGCCGGCCGGATAACGATTCGGACCGCCGGCCGGATACTTTTGTTTTGAGTTATGAAGATTTTCGCGCCTGGCTTGAGAGCAGCGGCCAGTCCGCGGAAAACACGCAAATCCTTAACGATTTAAATAAAATTGTCCTGCTTGGCGAAAGGGATTTTTTTGATTTTTCTTTGGATCAGGCACGCCAGGAAATGATTTCATTGTGCCTGTTCTTGAAAAAAAATTATCTGTCCGCCCGGTCCAGGGAATTGGAAAAAATGCTCGCCGCGGCCGAACAAAAAGACGACCGGGAAAAAATTGATCTGTTCTCCAAGCAATTCAAGGAATTGCAGTCGGAGATCCGATCGCTGGAGCGGTCAAGCCGATAACTTTAGCAATAAATAATTGCCATTTTCAATTGTTTTTATGTCCAGCCCAAAAAAGAAGAAAACTCTTCGGCCGCCGGCCGACAACAAATCCAAATCGCCCGTTGGCAAAAAAAAGCCGGTTATTAAAAAAGGCGCGAAAAAGATTTTTTTCCCGCCGCGTCCGAAAAAAAATTCCGCGGGCAAAAAAGATGCCCGCCGCGCCCGGGGCAAGAATTTTTTCGCGTCCAAAAATAAACCAGCCAGCCCGGCAGTTCGGACGGTTGTCGCGCCGCCGCCAGCCTTGCCGGATGAAACGCAGATCGCTAATCTTCTCCACAAGGGGCGTTCGCGCGGGTTCATCACCGAAACCGAGATTTTGTATATTTTTCCCGCCGTGGAAGAATATATTTTTGAATACGAAGTTTTTTTGGAAAAAACTTACCGCGCCGGCATCCAGATCATGGAAGACACCGGCCGCATTCTTGATTTCAATGAAAAAAAGATATTTGACAAAGCCAAGGGCGAACAGGACATTTCCCGGCACGGTCCGGATCTTTCCAAGCTGTCCGCTGATTCCATCCAGATGTATCTGAAAGAAATCGGCCGCGTACCGCTTTTAACCGGCGCGGAAGAGGTGGAACTGTCCAAGAAAAAAGAAAAAGGGGATAAGGAGGCGGAGAAAAGGCTGATTGAAGCCAATTTGCGCCTGGTTGTATCCATTGCCAAAAAATTTATCGGCGCCAAAGGCTTGTCGCTTTTGGATCTGATCCAGGAAGGCAACATCGGCCTGTTCCGGGCCGTGGAGAAGTTTGAATACCGCAAAGGCTACAAATTTTCCACTTATGCCACCTGGTGGATCAGGCAGGCGATCACCCGCGCCCTGGCCGATCAGTCCCGCACCATCCGCATCCCCGTGCATATGAATGAAACCATCAACAAATTTCAGCAGGTTCAGCGCCAGTTGATCCAGGATTTGGGCCGGGAGCCGATGCCGGAAGAAATTGCCGCGGAAATGAATGAGGACATTGACAAAGTTAGGCACATCATCAAGATTTCGCAGGATACGATTTCCCTGGAAACTTCCGTGGGCGATGACGAAGAAGATTCCACCTTGGAAGATTTTATTGAAGACGTAAAAAATGTCACTCCTGACCGTTCGGCCGGTTTGTGCCTGCTCAAAGATTATGTCCGGGAAGTCGTTTCCACTCTTTCGCCGCGGGAGCAGAAGATTTTGGAAATGCGTTTCGGTTTGGTGGATGGCGTTGCCCACACCTTGGAGGAAGTCGGCCATGAATTTGACGTAACCCGCGAACGGATCCGGCAGATTGAAGCCAAGGCTTTGGAAAGGATCCAGAAGCACGCGGGCATTAAAAAACTTCGTGATTTTTAAGCCTGTTGATTAATAGTCAGCAAGCATGGATTTTTTTAAAAACCGCTTTTGCTGGTTTTTTTTGTTTTTTTGATAATATTTTTTTGTTGTTATGTTTTTATATTTCTTGTTTATGTTGTTGTAGTTCGTTGACAAAATAATATTTTGTGTTATAATAAGCAATTAAATATTTAAATTTATTTATGAAAATTTTGGTCACGGGCGGCGCTGGATTTATTGGTTCAAATTTTATTCAATATTGGCTGAAAAAATATCAAGATGATATAATTATTAATCTTGATGCCCTTACTTATGCCGGCAATCCGGACAATCTTTTGGCCGTTGAACAGCAATTCGGCACTGGCGCGCCAGCCGAAAATAAACGTTATTATTTTGTTAAGGGCGATATCCGGGACCAGCAAATCGTCAGTAAAGTCACAGCCAAGGCGGAGGCGATTGTCCATTTTGCCGCGGAATCGCACGTCGATCGTTCCATTGATAATCCGCAGGATTTTTTGACCGCCAATATTTTGGGAACGCACAATCTCCTGGAAGCGGCTCGTCAAAACGGCCAGATCAAGAAATTTTTACATATCAGCACGGACGAAGTCTATGGCAGTGTGGCGGAAGGCTATTGCCGCGAAGAAAGCGAGCTTAAGCCGAACAGCCCGTATTCGTCCTCCAAAGCCGGGGCGGATCTCCTGGCTTTGGCCTATCACAAAACTTATGGTTTGCCGGTGCTGATCACCCGCACCACGAATAATTTCGGTCCGCGCCAACATCCGGAGAAATTCATTCCGTTGTTCATAACAAATTTCTTGCAGAATCGGCCGGTGCCGCTTTACGGCTACGGCTTGAACCGCCGCGATTGGATTTATGTCTTGGATAATTGTTCAGCTTTGGACGCGGTTTTCCATGGCGGGCAAATCGGAGAAGTATATAACATTTCCACTAATACGAACGAGCTGGCCAACATTGAAATTGCCGGCCGTTTAGCCTGCGCCTTGAAAAAAGATCCGGCTCTGATCCGCTTCGTCAGCGATCGGCCCGGCCATGATTTCCGCTACGGCGTGGACAGCGGCAAGCTTCGCCGCGAACTCGGCTGGCAGCCGCAATTCAGTTTCACGGAAGGATTGGCCGCCACGATCGGCTGGTATGAAAACAATGATTGGTGGTGGCAGCAGATCTTGCGCCAAAACCCGTCTCTCGGACGATACGGCCATCGGGAACCGGCGCCCGCGGCTGGCGCGGATACGCCGGCCTGGCGCTATGAGCCGGAAGGCCAAAACGATTTACTCTAAATATTTTTTTTTAAACTTTTTTGACAAGAACGGAAAAATAAGTTAAATTAAAAAAACAGATATTACCCTCTAATCTGTTTTTTTATGCGAAAAAAAGTAATTATTTTCGGCGCCCAAGGCGCGCTCGGCAAGCAGTTAGACGTCCGCGCCCGGTCGGACTATGATGTTTTGACTTGGCATAAGGGTGATATTGATATAACCGATGAAGATTTGGTAAAAAAGAAGGTTGCGGCCGAAATGCCGGACATTATTATTAATGCCGCGGCGTATAACGCCGTGGATCGCTGCGAACAGGACGAAGAAGAAAAACATCAGGCCGAGCTCATCAACGGCGCGGCCGTCGGTTTTTTGGCGCAGGCCGCTTTGGCCGCCGGCGCCCTGTTTGTGCATTTTTCCACCGATTATGTTTTTTCCGGTGATGCGTCAGAGCCCTATCAAGAAAATAGCGAACCCGCGCCGCTTAATGTTTACGGGCAAAGTAAATTACGGGGAGAGAAAGAAATTATCAAATTAAGCGGCCGCGGTTTGCAGTGGCGCCTGATTCGCACAGCCAGGCTGTTCGGGCCGCCGGGCGAAGGTGAAGGCGCGAAAGAAAATTTTTTTCTCGCGCTTTTAAAATTAAGCCGCCGCCAGCCAGAAATCAAGGTGATTGATCGGGAAGAAATCGGCAGTTTCACCTATACCGTTGATCTGGCCGCCGCGGTTTTTGATCTGTTGCAAAGCGGCCAGGGTGCGGGTATCTATCATTTGGCCAACAGCGGCCAAGCCAGCTGGTTTGAGGCCGCCGTCCATTTTTTTCGATCTATTGGCAGCCGGGTAGCCGTGCTTCCGATCCGTTCCGCGGATTATCCCCGGCCGGCCCGGCGCCCGCTTTTTTCAGTCTTGGCGAATACCAAATTGCCTCCTGTGCGCGATTGGCAAACAGCGCTGGACGAATATATCTCAACTCTCAAAGAATAATTTTTTACCAACTTTTATGAAAGGAATCATTTTATCCGGCGGGAGCGCGACCCGGTTGCGGCCGTGCACAAAAGTGACCAGCAAACAGCTTTTGCCGGTTTATAACCGGCCGATGGTTTATTATCCCCTGAATACCCTGATTCGCGCCGGCATCAAGGAGATCCTTATCATCGTGGCGCCGGAGCGGGCCGGTGATTTTCTCAACCTGCTCGGTAGCGGCAAGGAATTCAATGTCAAATTCACCTATGAAGTCCAGGATAAGCCGCGTGGTCTGGCGGACGCATTTTTGATCGGCGAAAAGTTTATCAATGGCGAAAACACCGCCTTGATCTTGGGCGATAATATTTTTGAAGACGATTTTTCCGCGGCCATCAGGGATTTCCAACAAGGCGGCCGGATTTTCGTGAAAAAAGTTTCTGATCCAGAACGTTTCGGCGTTGTGCAGTGCGATCAACAGATGAAGCCTTTGAAGATTGTAGAAAAGCCCAAAGAGTGGATTTCCGATTATGCCATTACCGGTTTATATCTTTATGATCCGCGGGTCGTGGCGGCGGCCAAGAGTTTAACGCCCAGCGCGCGGGGAGAATTGGAAATCACCGACCTGCACAATTGGTATCTGGAACGGGGGGAATTGTCCGTCTCTCCGGTGTCTGGCGAATGGATTGACGCCGGCACCTTTGACAGCCTGCTCAAGGCGCAGATCCTCGCGAAAGAAAAATTACAGGACAAGCTGGTCATTTGACTTGCGGTCTTTTTATCCCTAATTATTCTTCTTGCCCTTATTTTTTTATTTCATATTTTTTATGTCCAGCGCCCGGAGCAAAATTTTTATCGGCTGCCTTGTTTATGGGCAAGAATCCGCCAAGTACTTGCCATATTTTCTGCCTTCCCTGAGGGCACAACTGGGTGACAGCGCGCAAGTCTTGATCCTGGATAACGGGCCGGCTGATTTTCAAGGAAGCGGGGAATATATCAAGAAAAATTTTCCGGAAATCGCTTATGAGCGGGCGGAAAGCAATTTGGGCTTTGCCCGCGGCCATAATTATCTGCTCGGCCGCGCCCGGGCCGCCGCCGCCCAATATTATCTCGCTCTTAATCCGGATCTGATTCTGGGCGCGGACGCGGTCAAGATTCTGAGCGCCAGACTTGGCCGGGAATCAACCTTGGGCGCGGTTTCACCGAAGATTCTCCGTTGGGATTTTATCCGTCAGCAAAAGACCAATATCATTGACAGCGGCGGGATTGTCATGAAAGCGGGTTTGCGTTTTTTTGATTTGGCCCAAGGCGAGCCTGATCGTGGGCAAGTTGACAACGCGCAAATACTCGGGCCATCCGGCGCCGCCGGTTTTTACCGGCTGTCCGCCCTGGAACAAATCAAAGACCGCGAAGCATATTTTGACGAAGATATGTTCATGTATAAAGAAGATTGTGATCTGGCTTACCGCCTGCGCCGCGCCGGCTGGCAGTCGGTCTGCGAGTCGAAAGCGCTGGTTTGGCATGACCGGAGCATTGGCGGAGCCGGGCAGTCGGTCTGGTCCATCGTCCGGAACCGGGCGGCCAAGGATCGGACGGCCAAGATTTGGTCATTTTACCACCAGCACATTATTTTTGGGAAATATTGGTCAGAACAAGCCTGGCTGGGAAAGATCGCGATTTTGGCTTATGCCGGCCAGATGTTTTTTTTCACGCTTTTATTTGAACCTTATCTTTTGCGTCAATACCTTTGTTGGTGGTCTTGGCGGCGCGCTCGCGCCCGTTAACCAAGATGATTATGCCCAATCCGGATTTGTCCATCATCATCGTGTCCTGGAATGTAGCCGGCCTTTTGCGCGCCAATTTGGCCAGCTTGCCAATGGCCGCGGCCGGTCTGGCCGCGGAGATTTTCGTGGTGGATAATCATTCCTCGGATAATACCGTTGATTTGATTAAAACCGAATTTCCGGACGTCCGCCTGATTGCCAACCAGGAAAATTTGGGTTTTGCCCGGGCGAATAACCTGGCCATCCGGGCCAGCCGCGGCCGCTATGTCCTGTTGTTGAATCCGGACATGCGGGTCCGGTCCGGGGCGCTTAAAAAAATGCTTGATTGGTTGGATCAGCATCCGGCGGCCGGCGTGGCCGGGGGCCGTTTGTTGGACGCGCAAGGCCGGAATTTGCCGCATGTGCGGCGTTGGCCCACGCTTTGGGATCAAAGCCTGATCATCTTGAAGCTACCGCATCTTTGGCCGAGCCTGCTGGATTCCTATCTCTGTCCTGATTTTGATTACAGCCAAGCCGCGCCGGTTGATTCGGTGCGCGGCTCATTTTTTTTCATCCGGCGCGAACTAATAGACAAGCTGGGCGGACTGGACGAGCGCTATTTCTTGTGGTTTGAGGAAGTTGATTTTTGCCGGCAGGCGCGGGCCGCCGCTTATCAGGTCTATTATTCGCCCGCGGCGGAAGCGATTGACTATCACGGCCGCAGCTTCGCGCAGGTGCCGCGCGGCCGCGCGCAGGCTTATTTCCGCGCCTCCATGCTCGCTTATTTCCGAAAATGGCAGCCGGCTTGGCAGGGAAGCCTCTTGCGAGCAATTTGGCCTCTGGGCCAAGCGCTCGCTTGGCTGGCGGGCAAGTGCCGAATTTCGCGTAAAAGCTGAAAGGTGCTTGACTGGCGCGTCATTTTAATTTTGGTTTTGGAGATAATTTTGGCGTATGGCAGATAAAAAAATCGGCATTATCCTGGTCGGCTACAAAGATTACGCCCGCCGCTTCCTGGCGGATTGCCGCGATAGTTTGCGCGGGCAAACTTACCCAAGCGCTTTAATTAAAGTTTATTTGGTGGAAAATTGTTCGCCGGATGCCGGCCGCTTTGTGAAAGATAATTTTCCGGAAGCGCATTGGATCGGGCGTTCGGACGGCAATTACGCGGCCGCCAACAATGTTGGTTTAGCCGCGGCCGCGCGTGACGGCTGTGATTATTTTTTCATTGCCAATTTGGATGTGGTTTTTGACCGGCAGTGTTTAACGGAAATGGCCGCGGCTTTGGCCGCGCACCCGCGCGCCGGACTGGTCCAGGCCAAAATCCTGCTCTATCCGAAAAATGATGAAGATAAAAAAAATCCAAAAATCAATAGTTTGGGAAATATTGCCCATTTTCTCGGTTTTGCTTTTACCGACGGATATCAGCAGCCGGATCGTTTTATTGGTGATCACCCTTTGCTTAAAGGTTACGCGAGCGGCTGCGCTTTCATGCTCCGGCGGTCAGTATACGAATCTTTAGGCGGCGAAGAAGAGCAATTGTATATGTATCACGATGATTTGGAATACAGCCTGCGGGCCAAGATCAGCGCTTATGAAATCCGGCTGGCGCCGCGGGCGATTGTCTATCATAAGTATGAATTCAGTCGCAGTCTTCGCATGTTGTCTTACATGGAGCGCAATCGTTATCTGATCATGCTTTATTATTACCGCTGGCCGACTTTATTGCTCTTGGCTCCGGCTTGGGCGGCCATGGACGCCGGCATGCTTTTTTTCGCCTTGGCTTCCGGCTGGGGAAAAGAAAAATTAGCCATCTATCTTTTCTTTCTCCGGCCGTCCGTCTGGCAACGGATCGCGGCGAAACGGAAATTGATCCGCCGAATCAGGCTCTTGACTGACCGCGCCTTATTGTCTGATTTTTCCGGCCGGATTGAATTTCAAGAAGTGGCCAATCCGCTCTTGACTTATGTTGCCAATCCGCTGTTTAATATCTATTGGCAAATCGTCAAACATTTAATTTTTTGGTAAATTTTATGCCTGCCATAAAAGCGACGGCGATTATTTTGAATTATCACAAAGCCCGGCAGACTGTGGAAAATGTCCGTTCCTTGAACGCGCAAAACAATCCCTATCTTTGGAAAATTATCGTCATTGACAATTCCTGCGATCCGTCCGAGGCCGAGGTTCTCAAACCCTTGAATCAGCAGGAAAATCTGGTCTTGTTGGTCAATCAGAAAAATATCGGCTACGCGCGGGCGCATCGGCTGGTCTGCCCGGTCATTGCCGGCGATTATGTGCTGATCGCCAACCCGGACATCGTTTGGCGGGATCCGGCCGCGCTGGACAAAATGATTGCCTATCTGGACAATCATCCGGACATCGGCATCCTGGGTCCGAAACAGATCAACACGGACGGACAGACGGCCATGACCATCCGAGCCTGGCCGAAATTCATCCTGCAAGTGGCCAGGCGCACTCGTTTGCGCAATTGGCCGGTTTTTCGCGACCGGGTCGCTTACGACGAGATGAGGCATTTGGATTATGGGCAGATCCAGGATGTTGATTGGCTGCAGTCTTCCTGCCAGCTGATCCGGCGGGCGGTCTGGGAAGCGGCTGGTGGTTTTTCCTGCGCCTATTTTTTGTTCATGTCCGATGTGGAAATCTGCTATCAGGCTTGGGCGCGCGGCTACCGCGTGGTCTATTATCCTTTGGCCATGGTTGGCGCGGACGGGCGGCGGGCGAGTGCCGGGGGCTTTCGGGCCTTCTTTCGGAATCGGGCCTTGCGCCGCCATGTCGTTGATTCTCTTTATTACCGGTTAAAGCATTTTTGGCGCGGCGATCCCCGGCAAAGATATTATCGCCTGCGTGAGCCTAATAAATAAAAATGGCGAGGCGTTTTTTTACAGCGGCGCCGAGGATTTATAGATACCAATAATAAACAGGATTAATCGCATAATTTGCCAGGAAAAAACGCCTTTAAAAGGCGTTTTTCGTGTTAAGCATAACGGCCAGCTGAATTTGTGCCGCCGCGAGGCTATTTGCTGTTTTTCCGGTAGCTTCGGATCCGATCGTTTTCGGTCAGAAATATTTTACGCAAGCGGATATTTTTCGGGGTAATTTCCAGATACTCGTCGTCTTTCATGATTTCCAAGCCTCTTTCCAGGCTGAGTTCAAGCGGGGGCGTCAGGCGGATGGCTTCGTCTGAGCCGGACGCGCGCATATTCGTCAGGTGTTTGCCCTTGATCGGGTTGACCACCAAGTCGTTGCCTTTGGCCACGTTGCCGATGACCATGCCTTCATAGACTTCCGTGTTAGCGCCGATATAAAGAGCGCCCCTTTCCTGCAGATTATACAGGGAAAAACCCAGAGCTTTGCCGCTGGCTTGCGAGGCCATGGAGCCGGTTTCATACCGCGAGATTTCTCCGGCAAACGGCTCAAAGCCCGTGACGCGCGAATAGATGATGCCTTCGCCGCGCGTGTCAATCATAAATTCATTCCGGTAGCCGAACAGGCCGCGGGTCGGAATGGAAAAAATAATCTTGACTTGACCGCCGTCCGGCTTGAATTCCTGCATCCGGCCGCGCCGGCGCGAAAGTTTTTCAATGACCGTTCCGGACATTTTTTCCGGCACGATGATCGTTACTTCTTCAAAAGGCTCGTATCGGCATCCGTCAATTTCCTTGAAGATGACGTTCGGCTGGGAAACTTGGAGTTCGTAGCCTTCGCGGCGCATGTTTTCCAGCAGGATAGCGATATGCATTTCGCCGCGGCCGGCCACCAGGTAGCGGTCGCTTTGGCTGAAATCAATTTTCAGGCCCACATTCACTTCCAGCTCTTTTTGGAGCCTCTCTTTCAGCTGGCGGTTGGTGACGAAGCGGCCGTCGTGGCCGGCCAGGGGGGAATTGTTGACCAGAAAATTCAAAGTGATAGTCGGTTCGTCAATTTTAATGGCGGGCAAGGCGGGTTGCTCGGGATTGGCGCTGATCGTGTCGCCGATAAAAATGTCCGGCAAACCGGCGATCAGCACGATGTCGCCGGCGGGTGCGGCGTCAGTTTCCTGCCTTTCCAGGCCGGCGAAAGTAAAGATTTTCGTGATTTTCCCACGCTTTAATTCGCCCGTCTGGTTGCGGACAAACACCGCCGCGCCCGGGCGCGCGATCCCTTGATAGACCCGGGAAACCGCCAGGCGGCCGAGAAAATTATCATAAGCCAAGTTGAAAGGCTGGACCAAGAGAGGCAGCCGGTCTTTTGGCTCTCCGCCGGCGGGCGCCACCTCTTGTATAATTGTATTTAAAAGCGGAGAAAAATCTTTGTCCGGATCGTTCAGATTTTTTTTCGCCCAGCCATCCCGGGCCACGGCGTAGAGGACCGTGAAATCCAATTGTTCATCGCTCGCGCCCAGGTCCAGGAACAGCTCATAGACCATCTCCTTAACTTCGTCCGGCCGGGCCGCGGCTTTGTCAATTTTATTGATGACCACAATCGGTTTGAAGCCGAGCTCCAGCGATTTTTTCAGGACGAATTTGGTCTGGGGCATCGGCCCTTCCTGGGCATCCACCACCAGCACCACCGAATCAATGGAACGCAAAACCCGCTCCACTTCCGAGCCGAAGTCGGCATGGCCGGGCGTATCCACCAGGTTGATTTTCGTCCCTTGATAGAAAAGGGAAGCGTTTTTTGAATAGATGGTGATGCCTCTTTCTTGCTCCAGGTCGTTGGAATCCATGCTCACGCCGGCCGCGGCCATGCCGGTTTGGCGCAAGAGGCCGTCGGTCAAGGTGGTCTTGCCGTGGTCAACGTGGGCGATGATGGCGATGTTTCTGATTTCCATAAAAATAAAAAAGCTAACTTTAGTTAGCCGTCCCGGATATGCGGGCGGAATAAAAAAGATAACCAATAAATTTATTAAGCCGGCGGCGAAGGTAAATTGGCCGCTATTTTATAATCCGCAGGCCGTAAATATAAAATGTTTCCATTAGGTAATTCGGATTTTTATTCCAGCCATATTATATAAAATCTTGGATATTGTGTGTTGAATATTGAATGTTGTTTATTTTCTATTTTGGTCGCCCGGATAAAGCGGCGGCCGGAGCGTAACCAGCGGATCAACAAAGGAATTGACGATCCTTTTGATATAGTCCGGCGGGCAGAAATCGGAATACTTTTTCAAGACGATTTTGCGGACGATTTTGCGGATATGATAGCGGTCCAGGTTGATTGCCGCGTCCAAGGGGTCAAAAACGAGCAGGGTGGAATTGTTGTCCGGATGCACTTTTTCCTCATATCGGTTGTTGGCGATCGGGCGGGCGCCGTAGCGTTCGTAGAATTTCAGGCGCGCTTGGTTTTGTTTTAAAAGGCCGGCGTTTTTTTCCCCGGCCGGATTATCGTTCAGGCATTCAAAAAATATGCCCACCGCCTCGGCTTCCCGCGCCTTGGCCCGCAGAAATTCGTACAAGCGTCCGCCAATGCCTTTGCCGGTCAGGCCGGGGGCGGTTGCCAGATGGTCAAGGAAATAAAAATTATCACGGGAAAAAAAAGAATAATTGATGAAGCCGAGGATATTTTCCCGCTCATCAGCGGCGATCCACAGGCTGTAGCTGTAGCTTTTGCGCGGGCGGCCGAAGACAACAAATGGCAGGTTGTCAATTTTTTCCGTTTCCAGACCGGGAAATTGGGCCCGCATAATCGCCTGCACTTCGCGTAGCGCTTTTTTGTTGGCTAAGTTCTTTTTATCTGTGATTTTAACGATTTTTTCCATAGAAAATAGTAGCATTAGCTACTATTGCGATATTATAGTATATTTTATAATTTTTGTAAATGCTTAATATTTTCCCATTTCGTCCTTGTCCAGGTTATGGATTTTTTGCCCGCTATAGTGCTGGCGTAATATCGTCAGGTTGGGGACGTATTCTTTTCCGTTTTTTTGCACAAAAAATATTTTTACTCCGCCTTTTTCCCGGATCAGGTCACCGGGCCGGCATTGCCGAGGAATAAAACCGCTTATTTCTTCCGCGCTGATGCTAATTATTTCCTGGCCGTGATATTTTTGCAAGGCAATCAAATTATGAATTAATGTTTTATAGCGTCCAAAAATAACAAAGATTTTTTTATCCGGCCCGCGCACCAGGCTGCCGTCCGGGTAATAATACGCGCCCAGCACTTTGACGCCCGTGTCCGTCTTCTCGGTGTTTTTTAAAATCTGATTTTTTTCGTATGTTGTCAGATTAGCGCTCGGCCATAGAGCAGTGGCGCCGGTTTGATTTTGCCCGCTCGGGACGGGCGGGATTGGTTGGCCAGTTTGCTCGCTGTCCGCGGCCGGCGGGTTGACTGTCGGCGCGGCCGGGTTGGTGCTGATCAAGCCGAAAATTTCACTTGCTTCGGCTTGGACAGGAAGAAAGGACAAGAGGAGAAAAATAGGCAATATTATTTTCATAAATATTCAAGCGCCCGTCCGCGGTCGCGGACGGGCGCGCTTCCTTAATTTTTATTCCGTCAAGAGGCCGTAAGCGGAAGTATAATGTCCGGCTGGTGAGGATAGCGGCACTTTCATCTGAACAATAATGTTGATTTGTCTGCCCGGTTCCGC
This sequence comes from Candidatus Falkowbacteria bacterium CG23_combo_of_CG06-09_8_20_14_all_49_15, assembly GCA_002771615.1. Lineage (GTDB taxonomy): Bacteria > Patescibacteriota > Patescibacteriia > Patescibacteriales > UM-FILTER-48-10 > UM-FILTER-48-10. The sequence continues at coordinate 2,800 of PCSD01000047.1, read as the reverse complement.
GGACAAGTCAAGGCCGCTCACATCCGCGCTTTGGCCCGGATATTCGTTATTCGCGCCAATCTCAACCCAGCTGGCGCCGGCGTTCGCGCTGAAGCGCATCTGGCCGCCGGCATTGATGAGCGCGTTGTTCGGGCCGGTCCAGGGCTGGAATTTCATTTTGACCCGGGTTTCTTGCGCGTCCCAGATAGTCAAAGCGAATTGCCATTCCCAGCCTTCTTCGTAATTATTTTTCGCCTTGGCGCCGGTCTTGGTCATGGCCAAGCCGTCCAATCTCAAGCCGCAGGGCAGGGTGGTGAAAGTGGCGTCAAGAGTCGCGTCCGTTTCCGCGCCGCTTTCATCCTGTCCGTTGACGGTAAAATGATATTCTGTCCCGCAAGCCAGGCCGGTGAGTCCGATGGCGCTGGCGCCGGCCGTGATCGGCGCGGCCGGCGTGCTTTGTCCGTAAGCCGCGCTCAGTCCGTATTCCGCTTGCGCCGAACCAGCGCTGTTGGCGGAAAAATTGATGGTGGCGCTCACCGGCGTGAGATCGGAAACGGCCGGATCGGCCAGTATTAACGTGAAAAGAACTTCGCCGTCCAGGCCGTTGTCCTCGGATGTGTAAGCGCTGGAGCGGGGCGTGGGATTAGTTATAGTAAAATCTGTTTGGTTGTCGTCCGTGTCCTCGCCGTCCGGCGTCCGGCTGATGCTTTTGGCTTCCGTGATGGCCGGCGCCGGCCCAGCGCCTTCGTAATTTTCCGCCGTGCCCCAGCCCACCCGGTCAATAATATTTTCGTCATCGGCGCCGGTGATATTTTCGTTGTTGTTGGCCAGATAAACGATGTTATTCGCGGCCAAAGAAAAATTATCGCTCGCCAAAGTGTCGGCTTGGTTAGCAAGATCAGGATTGGTGGTCGCGCCATTGCGGACGATCAGCCAATAGCCGCGCGCCGCGATGGTGCCGGCCAAAGGCACGCGGACCAAGGTGCCGCCCGTGCCGGTGGTTTTCTGCACAGACCAGCCGTCCAGTGCGATTGGCGCGGCGGTCGGATTGTAAATTTCCACCCAGTCATCGTCCGTGCCGCCCGCGCCGATCAGGCTGTCAATCTGCACCTCGTTGATGACCAGATGGTCAGCCGGGGCAGAGAGAGCGCGCGGCGCGTCAGCCGCGGCCCAGGCCAGCACAGCCAAACAAAAAATGCCGGCGCCAAGCGCTTGGGGCATTTTCTTTTCCCTCCTTGTGAACATGTTTTTGTGGCAAAAAATTAAATCCGCTTTTGGATAACAAACAGGAGTTTAATTTTTTACTTAAAGTTAATTAAATTTATTACTCTAATTGCCAGGTTTGCAGCAGTATATTTCAAAGTTATACACAGATAATTCATTCCAGGTTTTGTATCTATAACCAGCCTGATATTCACCATTTGGGCAAATTCCAGTAAACATTATATTTGCGCCACAATAATGGCCGCAATTTTGAATCTGTATCCAATGGCAAGCACTCCTACCCAATGAGCCGGCCCTTATTTCGCCAGGAGTTGTAATTAGCGAGCCAACCGTCAGATTTTGTCCAATTGTAGCGCTGTTGTTTATAGTTAAACTGCTTGCGCCCAACCCCCCCACAATTCCCAGACCTGAATTTGTCCATGAGCCGAAAGAAACCCCTCCTGATCTACTGCGAAAATTGTGCGTATCCGCATTATAATGTAATTGTCCAGGATAAGAAGTTGAAGTTTGAATTGCTCCACCCGTAGCGTTTGGTGATTGAAATACACATGTATTGCTATTACAATAAATTGGCGCTGTACCAATAGTGTTGTCACTTGTCCATTTGGTTAAATAATTAACTGTCCCTCCTCCACCAACCGTATTGCTCGGCCACCAAGAAGAACGGCAATCATAACCTAAACAAAAAGCATTAGCTTGAGTATTGCCATTAACACTTAAACGATAAGTGGGATTATTTGTATTGATGCCAACAGCTGAACCATTATCATAAATCATGGAATTAGTCAGGGTTGTTCCGCTTGACCATTTTGGTGCATAATTAGCTGAGCCGGATCCCCCCACGCCTAAATCATCAGTTTCGCAGGCGACAGAGCCATCAGCGTTAATTGTCCTGATTGAAGACCCAGCCGCGCAAGTGCCAGACACACGCATTTGCAAAACATTAGTATTAGCTGAAAGAGTCACATCGCCACTGCTACCGCCGCCAGTTAAACCTGTGCCGGCATTAACAGCCGTTATATCGCCTGATGAACCGGCTGGCCAGGAAGAAAGACAATTTGTGCCGATACAAAATTGATTTGCCCGAACATTGCCATTAACATGCAACTTTTGGGTGGGATTAGTAATGCCAATGCCGACATTGCCGGACGTATTCCAAACGCCGGAGCCGGGAAAATTCGTGTTCGCATTGAAAGTCTGCGCCCCTGTCCAGGTATTAGCTGAGGTCAAATTCAAGCCCACTGTATATTGACTGGCGGCTGTGCCAGCGCCAGAACGGACTAATGTGCCATTAGTGACATTGACAATTTCATTACCAATCACTCCGTCAACTTCAGCCACTGTGCCAGTCAAGTCAGTTCCCCAATAACCCTGGCCATTACCGTCTGATTTCCATACTTGGCCGTTTGTACCAGGAGTAGGGATAAAATATGGCCCATAATTTGAAATATCATAACCGTCAACCGTGCCGGTGACAGCAATATTGCCATTGACTGTGAGTGATAATAATGCACCAATGCCGGTAATCTTCGTAAATGAACCAGCAGCTAAATCATCGTTAGTGATCGTACCATCCGTAATTGTTCCACCCGCGCCG
>PCSD01000044.1:6437-7418 GCA_002771615.1 Candidatus Falkowbacteria bacterium CG23_combo_of_CG06-09_8_20_14_all_49_15 | reverse complement strand
GATGCGGATTGCCGACGAAGGTTCCGTGGACGAGAGCATCCGCCAGTGTGGCGCTGGACAAGGCGTATGGGAAAACGACGAAAGAGGAGACTCATGAGCGAAGAACAGAACAGATCGAAAGCGGGCACGCCGTCACCTAGGGCGATTGTTTGGGTAAACACAGGTACGCGGACGGGCCCCGAACAGCGCGTCGCAACAACGGGGGCGGAAAAAAGACAAGCGGAAAAACCCAACTTCTCGAAGAGCTACGCGTTTGCGCCGTATGTGCTACCGAAGAGCGCGCAGGGCGAAATGGTGCCGTGGCAACCGAGTCAGGGCGACATGCCGGCGGAGGCCTGGTATGTCTGACGGCTGGATAGCATGTTCGCGATCACGCAAATGCCCGATATGTGGCAAACCCGACTGGTGTTCTGTCAGCGAGGACGGCACGACCGTACATTGCCATCGCGTCATGTCGGATCATCCTACGGCAACGGGCTACATCCATGTTGTGAAGCCCGACACCACGCCCATCGCGCGCAATCCGGTGCCGGCTATACCGAACGTTGGTGAGCGCCTGTTCTCCGCACGGCTCTACTGGCAACGTCTAGACGACATGCATGACACGTACGGCCTTGACGGCCTCGCTGTCGAGCTTGGTGTGGACGTTGACGCGCTCGCACGCCTACAGCCGCGATATGGTCAGCACGCACGAGGCGACGAGACGGAATGGGCATGGGCATGGCCGATGCGCGACGGAGACGGAAGAATGGTCGGCATCCGTTTGCGCAACAGTGATGGTGAAAAGTGGGCGGTTAAGTACTCACGGCAGGGTTTGTTCTATGACACGTCCATCACATCGGCTGAAGAGGTCATGGTGTTGGAAGGGCCGACGGACACAAGTGCGGCGATGACGCTTGGGTTCACGGCGGTCGGGCGTCCATCGTGCATGGGTTGTCATGAGGAACTAAAGGCGTTGTTCAAGCGATGGCGCACGAGGCG
>PCSD01000044.1:1658-6327 GCA_002771615.1 Candidatus Falkowbacteria bacterium CG23_combo_of_CG06-09_8_20_14_all_49_15 | reverse complement strand
ATCGTATGCTCATGACGCCACCAAAGGACATCCGCAAGTGGGTGTGCCAAGGCGCCACCCGCAAGCAGGTGGACGACATGATTGACATGTTGATATGGCGGTTGCCGTCATGAAGCAACAAGGAGAACTCGCATGAAAGTGTTAGTGGCTTGTGAATATAGTGGTGTAGTCAGTAGTGCGTTTCGCGCTCTTGGGCACACCGCCTATAGTTGCGATCTGTTGCCTACAGAGGGTGACCCCCGATGGCACATGCAGATGGACGTGCTCAAGGTGCTGACTGCTCGCGTTGAGCCGTGGGATCTGATGGTTGCGCACCCGCCATGCACACACTTGGCCGTGTCCGGCGCAAGGTGGTTCAAGAACAAAGTTAATGAACAAGCCGAGGCGATAGAGTTTTTCATGCAGCTTGCGCGTGCCAATGTTCCCAGGATCTGTATCGAGAATCCCGTGTGCATTATGTCTCGTCTATGGCGCAAACCAGATCAAATCATTCAACCGTGGCAGTTTGGACACGGTGAAACCAAGGCGACGTGTCTTTGGCTACGCGGCCTGCCAAAACTTACGGCGACAAATGTGGTCGATGGTCGTGAACAGCGGGTTTGGAAAATGTCCCCCGGACCGAACCGCTGGAAAGCGAGAAGCCGAACTTTTACTGGCATCGCTAAGGCAATGGCAGAACAGTGGGGATGTCTTGACGATAACAATCTGGTGCTTCGATGACCACGCTCGCCGCCACAATCCTGCGCATCGCCACTAACGGCGTCACCAAACAGACGTTGACGACGGAGGAGTGCGCGGTTTTACGACGGTCGTGGCGGTATCTTCCGAGCGAGTTATCGATCATCGCACACGAACGGGCCGCCCTGTACGCATCGGCTAACGACGGTTTTGCGATGGCGGTGGCGGACGTGCTGACGGCGAAATGGCAGATACAAGGGATTGACATGAGTGTGAGTGAGTGGTGCAGACTCGTAAACGAAACAGGAGATTTATATGAGTGTTCAAGAACAACCGACGATTGATGCTGCGTTCACCGTTTGTCCAAAGTGTGGCGGAACGATACCGCAAGGCGACAAGTGCGTCCTGTGCGCGAAGGTCAAGCCGAAACGCAGGCAACATTCGTCGCGATGGAAGCCCGTGACGCCGAGATCGACGGTGCGTTCTGCCATTCGCCTATTGTGGTTGCGCAGTCGTGAACGTCAAGAAGTGTTAAAACGCGCCCGCTATACCTGTGGACGATGCGGCACAAAAGCGTCGAAGGCGCTAGGCAAGGAAGTCAAGGTAGAGGTGCACCACAAGGATGGCATCCAGAACTGGGAAAAGCTGATCGAAGCGTTTTACGAGTTCCTGCTTGTGTCGCCGGAACATCTTGAATGCTTGTGCGATGCGTGTCATTCCGCCGAACATACGGTTGATCCAGACGAAGGAGGGGACGCCACATGAGCGAAGTATCCTATGATTGTCGCGATGGCAGGTGCGGTGCGGAAGATTGTGGCAAGTGCCATCCAGAGTTGCAATGGGTGGCGACATGTTGCGTGTGCTACAACGATGTCAAGCTGTGCTATATGAGCGGGAGTTATTGCGACGCGTGCGGTGGCGGCATATGCGATGATTGTTTTGATAGTTTATCGTTGACAGACGGCAAGGCTTTGTGCCATGATTGCGCCCATCAACAAGAACAAGGAGGATAACAATGGCAGCATCTAAACGATTGCTCACGCGCTCGGATATCGAAACCGTCAAGCGCATCATCACTTACCACAAGAACATCGCGTTCTGCAACAGCCTGACGCCGGAAGGTGCCAGCATGAAGGAACGTCACACACGATGGTCGGGCACGTTACAGAAGACTCTCAAGGCCGCGACTCTTGCGAACAGTGTTGATGGCGATGAGGGCGATGTGGTAAACTGTGTGGCATCAACTGACGGATTAGTGCCAGACGATGGCAATCCGCTTAACTAGGGGGGTCTTATGAACATCAACAACAAACTTACGGCTGAAGACATCACAAACCTCGAAAACACCGTTCGCCTTCTGGAGGTAAGGCGAGACTATTTCAAGAGTACGACGCTGAAACGCGGGACGGTCAAGCGGTTGGAAGCTTGCGTTGCGACGGTGCGCAAGGTGCTGGACGCCACGCCGTGCGAGTACAAGTGCCAGGGGGTGATGACACGATTTGAGGTCGAGTGACCGTGTTTGCCGCCGCACTCCGCAAAACTGTTGTGACCGATGGCTGACGGGCGGGTGGCGGCAAATCCTTCACCGGAGCAACCTTCGTTTTTCTATCGCGATGTCGTGAACGCCTGCGGATGTCCGCCGTCCATGCGAGCCGGCACGCCAACAGCAAACGTCACAAAAGTCTCTATCGCTCCCGTCTCGACCATGACGTTGGGAATTGATCGCGTAACTCCCGCATATTTTACACCCATCCATACGTCATCCCTCCTTCGGCATTATCGCCATCATACGTTCCGCATCCTCACGTTCCACCGCACTCCAATAGTGTGCTTTCAACATCTGCACGTCATGGGTGTGTCCCAATTCGTTCGCCGTCTTGAACACGTCGCGATACAATGCCACATGCGCTCCGGCAAACGTATGACGCATCACGTTACGGTTCTGGGCGTCATCCCACACGATGCCCAGCTCGGCGCACATCTTCTGTTTGCGCCTGCCAAACGCCGCGTTGTCCATGCACACGGGATAGGCATCCTCAAGCTGGTACTTTAACATCCACGCACGTAAGGTCAGTGACATCGTGACGATTCGCGGAGGCGTCCCGCAACGTCCTTTGGGTGACTCCACGCGGATGTCGTTGTCGTTGAAGCGGATATCCCGCCACTTCATCCGGTGGATCTCGGCCGTCCGCACGCCCGCGAAAAAGCCCAGCGCGAATTTTGGCACAAGCAGGTCGGCATCTTCCTGTCGTTCCGCCCACCGCATGATGTTTTCGACAGTCGTGGCATTGAAGAAGCACGGACGTTGGTACGGCACCTTGTGTTTCTCGATTGTCGAGCATTCGTCGAATTGCGCACGAGGATAGATGTTCTGCTTGACCGCCCAACGAAGGAACGACAAGGCATAACCGCGATTGAGATTGTACGTCTTCGGTGACACGAAGCGTGCTGTTAGCCATATGGCAACGTCGTCCTTGCGGAGTGCGGTCAGGGGAGAGGCGCCACACCTGTCGATCAGTGTGGCAAGCGAGCGTTCGAGTTGTTGCGGATAGATCAGCGACGCGTCGAAACGCATCATGTAGCGGTCGAGTGCGGCATTGCACGTCAGAACGCGCGCTACAGCCCCGCCACGCGCTTCCAGCCACTGACGGCATACGTCGGCAAGGGTCAGCGTACACCCCGCGTCAGACAGCGTTTTAAGCGCGTTGGCGGCATCGAGCGTTTGTTCAACATCCAGCCTGTTAGCCAGCACACCGCACGCCTTGACGCGCTTGGCGTAATCGGCGGCGAAATGAACGGCATCGTCGTGGTTGGCGCGATAGACGCGACGGCCCCTGCCGCGTTCGGTGCCGAGGTAGACGCAGTAGTCGGTGCGCTTGACGCCGTTGATCGTGCGGACGACAGGCGTGACGGTGGGTTTAGTTAGCGGTGGCATCGTTGACCTCCTGCGAGGGTACGCCATGCGAGTTCAACCACAAGCGGATCTTGTCCGTTGCCAATGGCTTCGTGTCGGTCCACGAAGGAGGCCACGCCATCAGCACTTCGCAAAACTCCGGGCTGATGAAATTGCCGATAAGCTCTGGATATAAACGCCCGACGCTGCAAGGCAATGTTTCGCCATGTTTTCCAGCGCGCATAGATGGCGTCGGCCTCAAGATTGGTTTGAAGTTTTGCGTTTTTGTCGGAGTGGCCAACGCAAAACAACCTTTCACGCTCATGTCGTGCGCCAGTTTCACCAGAGGAAAACACTCCCCACGTCGTATCATACCCCAGCGCGGTAAGGTCACAAATAGCTCTGTCGAGTCCTCGAACAACAAGCATTGACGAGTTCTCAATGAATGCGTAGGCGGGTCGTACTTCGCTAATGATTCTGGCGAACTCTTTCCACAAACCGCTTCGTTCCCCGTCGATTCCTGCGCCTTTTCCTGCGCAACTGATGTCTTGGCACGGGAATCCGCCGCTGATGACATCGACTTTGCCTCGCCACGGTTTTCCGTTGAATGTTCTGACATCATCCCATATTGGGAAGCGTTCGAGACATCCATCGCGTTGCCGTGCGAGCAACATTTTTCTTGGTGCGGCAGCATACTCAACAGCGCAGACGGTGCGCCATCCAAGCAGCTTCCCTCCCAAGATTCCTCCTCCTGCCCCCGCAAATAGTGCCAGCTCATTCACGTCCTCCCTCCGTTCAAAAGCCGTCAAGCTTAGTTAGCGACGACATCGTTGGCCTCGTCTGTTGCCGACTTCTCCCAACCGAGCACGCATGTATCGCACGCAACACATACGCTTCCTTTTGTTCGTTACGCCACGCACTATAGCATTAGCGTTCCGCCAGTGTCAACACGAAACCAAGCTGGGTTTTGCGCATGAATTGACACACACGGAACGAGAAAAACGCACCAGTTGTGGCGTGCGGTCGAGGTCGCGATGACGGCGGGTAGCGTTACGGCGCCATGCCGCGTTCGCGCTTTATGCGTTGACGCACCTTGTT
>PCSD01000044.1:0-1641 GCA_002771615.1 Candidatus Falkowbacteria bacterium CG23_combo_of_CG06-09_8_20_14_all_49_15 | reverse complement strand
CGATTTTGCGTGTTGACTCAAATGCCTTTTTGACTCGTGCGACATCATACTTGGTCGGGTTATCGTAATCGCGGAAAGTCATTGCCGACAAACGTTTCATTGCCGACTGTCCCGCAAGGCGCTGATACTCGGCAAACTCTTCATCCGTTAACGGCACGGGTTCGGGTTTTCCGAACAACTTGACTTCGGGAACTTGCGGAGGTGCCGGCAACACCTTCGTCTCGCCCGTCTTGTCGGCATAACGTTTCAACATCGCATCAATCTTGGTCATCTTGTCGGCGCGTTGACGTGTGAACGGTGACAGAATGTTCTCGGCCGCTCCACCGGCTTTCGTCAGCGGACGACCGTAAACATCATAGCGTGCGATGGGTTGCTTGATTACGACAGGTGACGGCAGGGCCATTTGCGCAAGACGCTTGCCACTTGTCTCCAGCCACTCGAACGTGCCTTTCGGTGAACGGTTGCGGATATCGTGAATCACCGGATCGAAACCGCGCATGGTTGTCTTTGCAATGTTCGGAACGAATCCCGCCGCAGTACCGGTAGCGATCTTCATGTAGGAACCCGGATTGTTATCACGCACGGCATCAATGATGTCGCCAACCGTTTTCAGGTACGTGCGGTCGCTAAACATGCCGACCAAACTGTTTGCTATGCGTTGACCGGCCTTCGACCAGTCACCCGCTTGAGCGGATTTGCCAGCATTCAGCATGTCCACTATGGTAGCGAGAATAGTCGCGACAGGCTCAAGACGCCGATAGCTGAACCAGTTGTCACCGATGCGAACACTCATGGGTGGCTCGTTGCGTTTCTCGTATTCGCGTTCGCCGGGACGGTATCTACCGCTCACCTGTTGCGTCCCCGTAATGCGCGGACGCTTTAGCGGATCATCGTCATCACCTTCCATTAACGACGCCACCGCCATCAAGACACCCCAACCGACCGCCTGCTCGGCCGCAAGTCGCACGCCCTCCGCCTTGCCTGCTTCAGTACCTTTGTATTTACCTCGTACGAAATTCCACACAAGGGGGATGGTACCAAACGGCGTCTTGCGCGCGCCCGTCTTGATGACGTTTGCGGGAGTCGTCACGAACGGCAACAGATAACGCGATAGCGTACGGGCAATCGGATTGTCGGAATGCCGTGCGGACAAAAACATCTGACCGAGAAGGCCGGGTTTCGTTTGGAACAGTTCGCGGCTTGCAATCTCTTGCGCCTGTGCGTAAAACTCGCTGTCATCTTTCATGGCCTCACGGATAAACGCATCACGCTCGATCTCGGTGGGTGTCGTTCCAACCTCTTTATTGGCATTGTCGAAGGCGCGCGTAGCCAAATCGGCAACGTGAAAATTCATGAGCCACGTGCGGAACCCTTGGTCGGTTGCGGAAAGCCAATTGCGCGGCGAACGCACCGCCTTGCCGACATCGAAACCGAGATCCAACCCGAATACCTTGCGCCCGATAGCCTGATTGCCGGTATCCCACTTGTTCGCGTACTCGCCCAATTGCGACTGTTCGGTGGTGAACGTCATGCGTGCGTTCTTCCACGCATCCGGCATCGCCTCGTTTGCATAGCGAAAACCAGCCGCAGTTGAAGCCGTTGTCGGTGCGTCCTTGGAGCGTAACGCCTTGCCGATCAGAA
>PCSD01000022.1 GCA_002771615.1 Candidatus Falkowbacteria bacterium CG23_combo_of_CG06-09_8_20_14_all_49_15 | reverse complement strand
TTACAAAAAAACTAATTACTGCTAAGCGCTTTTTAAATTAATTCACTAATATTAAACATTGAAAGTGTTGCGTTAGATTCTGGAAACCAACATATTTAAATGTGTGATTTTTATAAATTTATATTTTGCACAACGTTTCAGCGTATGCGATGTTTTGCGGAGTGAAACGGAGCAAAATAGGGGAGAGCGAAGTGCAACGAGCGAACCGCATATACTGTGTTAGGCGAGCCGAACGGAGCTAAGCGTAAGTGAGAGCGCAACGTGCCTTGCGTATTTTTGAAAAAATTATCCATATTATTCCGTTTTTGGTGGGCTTTTTATTATTGTATTTGATTTTTTTGTTTTGAAAAATAGAAGAGGGGCTGGGGGTGAATTCCATTTTTCAAAACTCCTTATTTTTCTTTTATGGAAATTAAATACAATTTTCCATCAGTAAAAAATAAGTCGCCGGAAAAATTGTTTCCGAGTTGTGGATCAACAAATTGCTGTTTTTCCGCATTTATTATCATGTCCGTTTTTTGCAGGTCGCTATATAAAAATTCTCGTTCAGTATCTATGTCCGGGTTGATTTGATGTGTTACTCCCCATTTAATGTTACTGTCAAAACTGGCTGTCCCGATATAAATTATGTCTCCGTTTTCCGTAATGTAATTTGTTTTCCAAAAACGCGCGTGGTGTCTGGTCCGAACATTATCTGAATCAGTCGCTTTTTCAAAACCAAAATCATGCACGTTAGCATTCCAAAAATCGGGTGTCATTGGCGCTTTGGAATAAGAATTTTTCCATAAAGCGGCACGCGCCAACTTTGCTACGCTGGAAATACTTACATCATCAGCTAATTCCCAGCCAGCTTGTTCAAATAAATCAATCAGTTGCTCGTCATTTTTAGCGATGATGATAAAACTAAGCGGCTCTTGCGTATTGCCTAATAATGTTTCAGTGTATTTTGATCGGTCAGTGTTAAAAATGCTTAGGCCATCGCTTATTGTAATTTGTTTGACTTCTGGGGGTGCTGTCAAAGCGGGCATCTGATAGTTAAAGGCAAAAATAAAATAGCAGCATACTGAAACAAGAATAATGCCAATACTCGCTAAGTGTTTTGTTATTTTCTGAGGAAGAACCTCGCCATTTTGTTTTTTGTATAGAAAATATTCTGAAAAACCAATCGCGATGATCAGCCAAATTGCGCCGGCCAAATATCCTCCCCAAACGTCGCTGACATAATGAACGCCCAAATATAGTCTGCTAAAGCCGATTAGAATTATCAGAATAAAGCTAGCAAAGAAGATATTTATTTTTCTTTTCCATTGCCTGGCGTTTTTTATTAACATGTAGGCGAGAAAGCCATAGAACGCCATGGCAATGGTGGTATGTCCGCTGGGAAAAGAGAAGGAATTTTCAGGATAAATGGCGATATCCGGTCTGGCGCGGTGAAAAATAAATTTTCCCGCAGAGGTAAAAATTTCGCTTCCCACGATACAGAGCAAAAGCGGAATAATGTAAGAACGTTTTTTCCAAAGCCATAAAATAGAAATAGTGGCAATCGTAAAGATAAAAATAATCTGCCATTTGCCGAGCAATGTAACCCAAAAGAAAAAACTTACAAGCTCGGCGTTTCTGAAAATTGCAAGCAAATTAGCGACCCGAATATCAGTAGAAACGATGATGTCGTAATTAATAATTTCCTCAATAACTCCGCCGAAAAGGGAAAGCGTATAAAGCAAGGCGAGAGAAAAAAGTGTAAGCGGTAAGCCATAAAAATTATTTCTGTTTAATCGTTTTTGCAAAAATTCAAAGATGGTTTTATGGCGATTAACGAATTTTTGGACTTCAGGATTTTGAATTATAGCCTGTTTTATGGATTGCCAAACTGAAGACAAGAAAGAAAAAAGCTTTTTTCCTTTTTTGATGAGAATTATTTTTAAAATATAAAATAGGAGGAATATGGCAATAAAGATTGTCAGAAAGAACCCCGCGCGTGTCAGCCATATTGTCGCGAGATCAAGCGATTGAGCTAAAAAGTATCCGGGTAAAACCCAGACGAGAGTCCAGCCAATAGCCCCAAGGATATTCCAAAGCATGAAAGATAAACGCTTCATGCCGAATGTTCCCGCAATCAGAGGAATGATTTCTTTTAGGCTGGGGATGAAGCGACCGATAAAGACGCTTTTGGCTCCGTGTTTTTTAAAAAATTCTTCTCCTTTTATAAAGTGAGCTGGCTTGATAAGCCAAAAACCTTTGGAGAAAATTTTGGCACCATATTTTTTGCCTATGAAGTAGTTAATGTTGTCGCCTATAATAGCGCCGATTGCCGCGAACCAGAGCAAATCGCCCAGATCAAAATATCCTTTAGCCGCTAAAGCTCCTGTGAACAAAATAATGGTTGAACCGGGTATAAATAATCCGATACCAATTGTCGTTTCAAACAGAGCCGCGAAAAGAGCTATCCAATAACCTGCCATGTGAAAGTGTTCTATTGCCGGCAGTAGCGATGGTATGAAATTCATATATGCCTAGTTTTATTTGCTCCTGTGTTATACAAGATTGTAATAATTTAAATAATCTGATTATGCTTTAACCATAGCAAAATTTTTTCTGGATGTCTATCTATGGCCACCAAAATATATCAGAGCTTGAAATTTTTTATTCATAATTTCAGTCAGAAATAAATTTAAAAGCGGCTAAAAGCCGCTTGATTTGTGCACCGTGAGGGATTCGAACCCACGACCGTCTCCTTAAGAGGGAGCTGCTCTACCAACTGAGCTAACGGTGCATAATTTTATTTCTGCGGCTCTGGGCGGGGATTGCCCCGCCGAGCCTCCGGCTTGCGGGATAAGCCGTTCACACGCGGATAGAAACCCGAAAATAGCACCTAATCATCATACCAATATTCTGTCTTTGTGGCTGGGGTGGGGATTGGACCCACGACCTTGGCGTTATGAATGCCACGCTCTAACCAACTGAGCTACCCAGCCAATCGCATACTCGGTCAAAAATCGCTTATTCAGACCAAGAAAAATTCTGAAGCTCTTGGCTTGATCCCACGCCAATGTGCTCCTGTCAGGATTCGAACCCAAAATTCTTGGTCCGAAGCCAAGCGTGATATCCTTTTCACCACAGGAGCAGATTGGCGCGGGTCAGCCATTGCTTGGCCAGAATTCAGAAATAAATATGATATTTGCTAAACGCGCAGAAGTGTTTTTCCTATGCCCGTTTATCTGCCAGGTACGAAAAAACTCCTTATGGAGTTGGTAATGGCAGTCTAACACAAAAGCGGATTTTTTTCAACAGCCGGCCGAGAAAATTTTTTTCAACAGCCGGCCAGCTTAATGGCGGTTTACTTTTTTCTGAGCGGCCTGGCGCGCGCCTTTCTCGTCCAAGCCGAAGTGATGGGCGATTTCGTGCCTGACCGTGTCCGCGATCAAGCGGCGGCAATCATCCAGGCTGGCCGCGCTTTTCAGGATCGGCTGGCGGAAAATCGTTATCTTATCCGGCAGGACCGGGCCGAAATTCAGGCGGCGGGCCTGGGCAAAGCCTTCAAACAAACCGAGTAAGTCCCAGTCGCTTTTCAGCTTCATAGATTTTTTTATTTCGCGGCTGGGGAAATCTTCCGCGACCACAGCCACATTATGCAGTTTGGCCAGGAATTTTTCCGGCAGGCTGTCCAGCGCTTCCTCAACCAAGGCTGAAAATTGTTCTTGGTTTAATCTCATAATCATTTGTTGGCGATCGCGTAGATATTATAGCAATCGCTGTATATTTTTTCAACTTTCAAGCCCGCTTGTCTAATCAATTTTTTCAATTCTTTTTGGCGAAAAGCATGGTAGTAGCGCTGGCTGAGGGCGGAGCGGTCGGTATTTTTCCAGCTGAAAATTATATCGCCCCGGTCCATCCGGTTTTTGCCGATCAATTTTAAAAGCGAAAATTTCCAAACCAGCCAACGGAATTTTTTTTGCGCGCGCAGATTCCAGACCAGAATAATAATGCGTCCGTTTGGCTTGATTTTGTTTTTCAATTGCCGTAAAGCGGCCGTTTGCAAGTCCGATCCGGGCAAATGATGCAGGACAGCCACAACAAAGACCAGATCGAAGTTCATTTCCGGCACTTCGCCCAAGTGCAGGATATCGCCCACGCGAAAAATTTTATCCGGATATTTGCGGCGCGCGAAATCCAAAAGCGCCTGGTTCTGGTCCAGTCCCAGATAGTAGATTTTTTTCAGCAAAAGCGCCTGCAGGAGCCGTCCATTGCCGCAACCGATATCCAGAACGCGATCGCCGTCCTTGGCGATGCGGGCCAAATTGACGAGTTCCGGCCAAAGGGGTTTTTCCCGCGTGGCTTGGAATTCATCGGCGATTTCTTCATAATTGCGCCGGACTATGGCCAAAAGCTCGTTTTGCGTCTGTTTATCCATAAGAAAAGAATTTATGGCCGATGGGCGGCCCAGACCAGTTTGATTTCTTCATAGCTGACACCGTCGCCCAAGATTTCTTTCCAGGGTTTAAGTTTGTCGCCGCCCAGCTCGCGGATAATTTCCAGGATTTTTTTATGTTTGTCCGGGGAAACAAATTTATCAATTTCCAGCGGCAGTTTTTTTTCCAAGAGAAAGCAAAGATGGTTGATGATGGTCTCCTCGGTCACGCCGCGCGCGGCGGCCATCGCCGGCACGTCCAGTCCTTGACGGTATAATTCGTAAGTTTGGAGCTGGGTCAGTTTGGTGTCCAGCTCCACTTTTGCCTTGACCGCCGGCGAACGGCCGGTCCGGGCCGGATGCGCCGGCGGCCGGATGCGCGCGCCGCCGCGGCAGTTGTCGCAGTGGCGGCAAGGAGCGGCGTTTTCCCCGAAATATTCCAAGATAAAGCGCGGCCGGCAGGTGGTCAGATAAATATAATTTTCCATAATATCCAGTTTCTGGTGGGCGCGATTCAATTTTTCCTGCAGACCGGAAAAATCCAATTTCACTTCCGTTCTGGGCAGTCTTTTCAAAATTTCAATTTCCGTGCCTTTAAAAGGCGGTTTGTAAATCAAACCGCCGGCTTCTTCCAGTTTTCGGATCAGCCTAACCAGACTGTCTTTTTTGACATTGAGCATCGCGGCCAATTCCACCAGACTGATTTCCCAGCCCGCCGTCAGTTCGGAGCGGAAGCGATCCCGCAGAGCGTTGAAAAGCGCAATCAGCGAACGGGAACGAGTTTTAAGTTCCGCGAACAGGAGGGCGTCATCGCGCGTGATTTTCAGATAAGCCAAACCGCTTCTTTCGCGCGCGCGCCGGATCAGCCCTTCCCGTTCCAGAATTTTCAAGCTTGTGCCGACGGACATTTCCGGCAGATCATTACCGAGATTAGACAAGATTTCCGCGTAAGTGACCAGAACTTTATCCGCCTGGTAGGCGAGCAGGATTTCATAGACATCCAAAATTGAGTCCGGCGGCGGATTGTCGCCTTTAATGAAAAATTCTTGCAGGTGCCGGTCGCGGGAATTATATAAAAGAAGGCAGAAACTCGCCTGTCCGTCCCGGCCGGCGCGGCCTGCTTCCTGGTAATACGCTTCAATGGAGCCGGGCATATCGTAATGGATGACATAACGGACATTTTTTTTGTCTATGCCCAGGCCAAAGGCGTTGGTGGCGACGATAATTTTGGCGCGTCCGTTTAAAAAACTGTTTTGCACCCATTGGCGGTCGTCAGGCGACATGCCGGCATGGTAGACCACAGCCGACAAACCGTTTTCCACCAGCAGAGCGGCCAAGTTTTCCGCGCGCGCCCGCGTGCCGGCATAAATGATGCCAGTGCTGTCCGGCAGGCTGTTCGCGGCCTCCAAGACATGACGCATTTTTTCGGCTTCGCTGGCCTGGACCACTGCCAGCCGTAAATTCGGTCGGGAAAAGCCGGTAACGATTATTTTCGGATCCGCCAAATGTAATTGCCGCACGATATCTTCCCGCACTTCTTGCGTAGCGGTGGCCGTTAAAGCCAGAACCGTGGGGCGGCCGAGTGTTTCCACCACTTCAGCCAGCTTTAAATAGCTGGGTCGAAAATCATGTCCCCATTGGCTGATGCAGTGGGCTTCATCCACGGCCAGTAAGCTGATTTTTATTTTTGCCAGAGCGGCGTTGAATTCTTGACTGTAAAATCTTTCCGGCGCCACATATAGCAATTTGTATTCTCCGGCGCTTAAAGCCTGGAGGCGGGCGGCAGTTTCTCTGGCATCCAAAGCGCTGTTAATGAAAGTAGCCGGCATGCCGAGTTTGGACAGGCTATCAACCTGGTCTTTCATTAAGGCGATTAGCGGGGAAATGACCAAGGTAATGCCGGGCAGAACCAGAGCCGGTAATTGATAGCATAAAGATTTGCCGCCGCCGGTCGGCATAATCACCAAGGTTGACCGGCCGGATAAGACATTGTCAATAACCTGTTCCTGGCCGGGACGGAAATCAGTAAAACCGTAGTGGAAGCTTAAAAGCCACCGGAGCTCGTTTTTGATTGTTTGCGGATTATTATTATCCATAACTGCTCTTTTATATATCATATTATATAGCATATTTTTGGATTTGGCCTAAGCCTATTTTATTTTTGCTAACTTTATGTAATAATATCCATAATAATAATAAAGCACTTTGTCTATGCTGGTTGATTTTTGCTTGCCTGTCCATAACGAAGAAAAGATTGTGGCCGCCAGCCTGAAAGAATTGACCGATTTTTTGCGCCAACAGTCAGGCTGGTCCTGGCGGATAACGATTGCCAATAACGGTTCCAGCGACCAGACCGCCGCCCAAGCGTCAAGATTCCTGAGTGAAAACGTTCGGTTGATCGATATCTCCTCGCTCGGCAAAGGAGTGGCGGTGAAATCCGCCTGGCTTCAGTCAGAGGCGGATGTTTTGGCTTATATGGACATTGATCTGGCCGTCGCTTTGCGCCATATCCCTCAGTTGATCGCGCCGATCGCCGCGGGCGAAGCGGAGTTGGTCATCGGCTCGCGGCTTTTGCCTGGCTCGCTGATCAGCCGTTCCTGGGTGCGCGAACTTAGTTCGCGGAGTTGCAACCGCCTTTTTCGCTTGCTTTTTGGCTATCCGGTGTCGGACACGCAGTGCGGCTTCAAAGCGGTCCGTGCGGATTTTTTCCGGACGATTGTGAATTTTCTCAACGATCAACAATGGTTTTTTGACACCGAATTGATCGTACAAACCATTATCCATCGTGGCCAGTTGCTTGAAATTCCGGTGGAATGGCAGGAAGCGCGTTATGATCGGCGCAAGAGCAAGGTCAGGCTCTGGCGGGACGCCCGGCGGCATTTTTTCAATTTACTGCGCCTGCGGCAAGATCTGAAAAAGACGAAGATGATTTAGGCGGAGGTCTTTTGGCAGTGTGAAAATTTTATGATAATGTCCTACTAGCGTCATATAGAAATGTCCTATCTGATGTGATAAGGTATTTAGTTATTTAATCAACTA
>PCSD01000041.1 GCA_002771615.1 Candidatus Falkowbacteria bacterium CG23_combo_of_CG06-09_8_20_14_all_49_15 | reverse complement strand
CTTGGAATTTTTTAACAACTTGGGCATATATATAACAGTAAATTAGTTTACTGTTCTATACAAGCCCCTCAATTTTTTTTCTACTTGCCCAGCCCGGCCGCGCGCATTTTTTGCGTCCGATTTCCGGGTTTTGGTTTGACTCACGAGAGCCTCAATTTATTGGGGCTTTTTTTAAATGATAAAAAAGATTAATTATTTATATATATCAAGGAGGACGCCCCGACCGGGGCAAATTATTAATTCCGGCCGGACTAAATCGTGATTAATTTCAAGGTCGAGCGTAAAAATCACGATGAAAGTCCGTCTAACGCGTCCGAGTTTTTTGTCCGTTTAACGGCCAGAAAACCGGCTAACAATTATGAAATTCAAAAACATTTTATTCAGTTTGTCAATCATGGCCGCGGCCGCGGCGATCGTAGTGGCGGGCACGACCGCTTTTTTCAGCGACACCGAGACTTCCTCCGGTAATACTTTTACGGCTGGCGCCATTGACCTGCAGATCAAAAATCAAGCGTCTTACAGCGCCATTCCATCCTATAGTCAAGACTGGGGCTTCAAGGACATTGATGGAGAATTATATTTTTCTTTCAGCGATTTGAAGCCTGGCGATTGGGGAGAGAACACGGTGACCTTGAAAGTGACCAGCAATGATTCCTATGTCTGCGCTGATGTTTATGGCGTTGAAGAGGAGAATGGTTTGGTTGATCCGGAACTTGAGTTAAATGATACGGATGCCAGCGGTGAACTGGGGAAGGATCTGCGCTTTGTCTGGTGGGTTGATGACGGAGATAATAAATTGGAAGATGCAGAAACAATCTTGTTCGGCGGCCCGGTTTCCTTTTTTTATATGATGGGCGTGGCTGCAGCCGATATTTATGCGGAGGACCAGCTTTATCTGACCTTGACTGATCCCACACATAATATTTTCGGGGTTGTGGGCCAAGCTTTTCCAGGAAACACGGAAAAATCCTTGGGCATTGGCTGGTGCTTTGGCGATATGGCAATTGATTATACCCAGAATGCCGGCTTTACTTGCGACGGCACGAATGTGAGCAACATGGCGCAAACCGATCAGATTAAAGACGCGGTGCTGTCTTTTTCCGCCACGCAAGCCAGGAATAATGCCAGTTTCACCTGCAAGGATTCTGTGCGCGGCAATTAAGCCGGCCAATTTATTCATATTCTCTACTCGGGAGAAATAAGTGATCATCGTAGAGAAAGTAAAGAAGAATTATGAATAAAAAAATTATTAACAGCTTGATCGTCCTCAGCTTGGCCACGGCCTTGGCCATCGGCTCCACTTTCGCGTATTTCAATGACACGGAAATTTCCCGCAACAACATTTTCACGGCCGGCAGTATTGATTTGAAAGTTGACCATGCTTTCTTGTCCTACAACGGCGGGGAATGCGTACAGGAATGCGTGGAGAATCTCGGGGAAAACCTGATTAAAAACGGCAGTTTTGAGAACCCGGAAGTGACCAGCGGCGCCAAATGGCAGATCTTTCCTTCGGGTGCAAGCGGCCTGGAATGGACCGTGGAGTGGGCCGGCAACCAAGCCGTCTTCAACGGCCGCAACCGGCCCGAACCGGCTTTGATCGAATTCCATGAGGGCGTTTTGGGCAATGCCCAGGACGGGGACCAATACACGGAACTTGATTCCGACTGGTTCGGGGCGAGCGATCCTTTGAGCGGCGAGCCGGCCTTGGTGAGGATCTACCAGGATGTCGCGACCGTGCCCGGCGCCCGCTACAATCTCCATTATTATTACGCGCCCCGGTCCAACATCGCGGCCGCGGAAAATATCATGACAGTCAGCGTGGACGGCGTCCAGGTGGCGGCGCATAATCCGCCGGCCAGCGGGTCAAGCATCGTCTGGAGCGAATACACCTACGAATTCACGGCCGCGGGCGCGAGCACCAGGATAGGATTCGCCGGCGGCGGTCCGGACAATTCAACCGGCGTGTTTCTGGACGATGTCAAATTGTGTCCTTACACCTGCACGTATGAAGTGGCGGGCGGGAACTGTTCTTTGTGGGGCGAGAAAGACCTTGAGCCGGGCGACACGTTCTGGAATTTTGACGATGTCAAGCCGGGCGACTGGGGGATCAATATCATCAGCCTGCACGCTTACGACAACGACGCCTATGTTTGCTTGATCGCGCATGATATTGAGGACCAGGAAAACGGCCTGGCCGATCCGGAAACAAAAGCCGGAGATATATCCGCAGAAGAAGGCGAGCTTTCCCGCTTTCTGGAGACATTCGCTTGGGAAGACGTGAACGGAAATAACGCTTACGATGACGGGGATATCATAATTTCCGGCCCGGGCATCCCGTTCAATATCGCCCTTGGCAAGATCGCTTTGGCCGCGTCGCAGACAAAATATATCGGCGTGGCCTGGTGTTTGGGCGAGCAGACTCTGGACGGCTTTGCAATCGTCTGTAACGGCAATCCGGTACCGGATAGCGCGCAGACCGATATTATGAATGCGTCCTTTACGGCTTACGCGGCCCAGCAGAGGAATAACAACGATTTCGCTTGTACGGATGTGATTCTGCCGGCCAGGGGGCAAGAGCAAGCTGAACCGTAGGATTAAAGATGATGAGATAAAAAAGCGCGAAGCTTTTTCGGCCGCCTTTTGCGAGAACCAAAGGGCGGCCCGTAAAGGCCTTGATTATTGTCTTTTTGATATTTTGTTACATTGCAACGATCATTTTTTTCGGTGTATAACCCAGGAGCAACACGACAAGAAAGACCTTGATGGCCGAATACTACCTTTTTTTGGCCATTTATATTCCGCCCAAGATGGGGAATAAATTTTTTTAAAATATAAAAAAATATCCGCTTTGGATGGCCGCGGCGGAAAATAACACCAGGGCTTGAAAGTATTATTAAGCCGCCACAGTTCCTGGCTGGGATATTGCGACTGGGCAAAGAAAGATAAAGACGGATTTATGAAAAAAATCGCCAAAATCATCTATCGGCTGGTCGTCGCGGCCTTGCTGGTTTGCGCCGGTTTGCTGGTCGTTTCCACTTTTCCGCTGACCGGGAATTTCAAGTTTTTCGTGGTCCAATCCGGCTCCATGGCGCCGGCCGTCCGGACCGGCAGCGTGGTCATGGTCAAGCCGTCGGCCGAGTATCAGGCCGGCGACATCATCACTTTCGGACAAAACAGCCGGACCAAGCCGCCGACCACCCACCGGATCGTCAGCATCAGCAATAACAACGGCGCGCTTGCCTATACGACCAAGGGCGACGCGAACAACGCGGCGGATTTGCGGACGATCCAGCCCGGGGAGATCATCGGCCGTGTCCTGTTCAGCCTGCCTTTGGCCGGCTATGCCGTCGTGGCCGCGCGCCAGCCTTACGGTTTTTTCCTGATCATCGTGGTGCCGGCGCTTTTCATTATCTATGATGAAGCGGTCCGGATCCGGCAAGAGATCAAAAAAAAATCAAATAAATGAAAAATTGTTATGAAATTGAAAATTGGAAATCAAATCATTCACTCAGCCAAGGTCGGATATATTTTATAATATTTTTAAATCAATACCGCCGGCATGCTTGAAATTAACGCACAAAAAAGCAGATCCAAGCCCGCTCGCCCGGAGCCGCGAGCGATTGGGCGCTTGGCCGGCTGTCTTGGCCGGGGAAAAACGGTCCGAACCGGACTCAGGGTCAGGGAAAATTCTTTTTTCGTCCTTGATCTTTCCGGCCGCCGGCCCGGGCGCAATAAATTATATTTAAATGATATAAAAAATAAAAGCGCCGTTTTCAGCCCCTTATCAAAGCCCGGGCCAGGCGCTTCGCAATTGGCGGCCGCCAGCCTCCGGCTGAAACAAGCCCAGAGGAAATCTTTGACTGTTTCTGGCCTGCCAATTCGCCGCTCAGCGCGCCGTTTGATCGCGCTGTTGTTGATTTTTATGATCAATTGGTTCGGTTTGTCCGGTTTGGGCGCGACCGCGGCCTATTTCAACGATACGGAAAGCTCAAACAACAATTTTTTCAGCGCCGGCGCGCTTGATTTTTCTTTGCCTTTGTCCGCGGATTTTGCTCCGGTATGCGTTTTGCCTGGTGAATCCGCGACGCGGAATGTGATCTTGTCCAATCAAGGCAATCCTTACCAATATGAGGCCGCCGCCGCCGGTTTTTCCGGGCCTTTTTGTCACGAACTGCTTTTGTCCGCCGACTGGAAGGGCGGCGATCCGGAATACCTGGGGCGCTTGGACGAATTCCGCCTCGGCCCTTTTCTGGCCGGGGATGAAGAACAGTGGTCTTTCCGCCTGACCGTGCCGGCCGATTTGCCCCCTGACCTGGACGATTTGATCTGTGATTTCAATTTCACCTTCACCGGTTCCCAGATCCGCCACAATTTGCCTCTGGGCGCCGGTTTTTCCGATCGCGAAGTATTGGCTAACCGTCTGGCCGCCCCTGTTTGCCGCGCCACCTTTACCCGTCCTTGGTCTTATTGGCAGAAATATCCGGAAATGTATGTTTCCAGCTTGCCGCAGACTTTGGGCGCGGAACAAATTGAAACTATCCAACAAGTGGACGCGGTTTGGCAGGCGTCTGGCCATTCGGCCGCGGCGCAGTTGAAAAAACAGCTTTTAGCCATGAAATTCAATATCGCCCGTTTCGCGGTCGGCGCTTATTATATCGCGGATAAAGACCTTACGATCGCCGAGCTGGCCGCGACCGCGGACGGGCTGTTGGCGCAAGATCCCCCGCCGGCTGATGAGGTTTTCAGCGAAATGGAAAATGTTTTTGCCTATTGGAACGCGGATCGTTCTTTGCGCGTCTGCGCCTGCGCGACAGGCGGTCCGGAAAGGGAAAAAATCCTGATCAACAAAGTCTATGCCCGTCCGGACGAGCGGCACGGATCGGATCCGGATAATGAATGGGTGGAATTGTTCAATCCGAACGAGGCGGCGGTGGACATCACCGGTTGGCAGATTGCGGATAACCAGAGTGCGGATACGCTTTCTTCTTCCAGCCCGCTCATTATCGGAGCCAAGGGCTATGCGCTCATGGCCGTGTCCAGCACGACCTGGGAGTTTTGGAATCGGCCGCTTGATGTTTTACTGATTGAAGTTGAAGATGGCAAGTTGGGGGGAGGCTTGGACAATGACGGCGACCTCTTGATTTTGAAAGATTACAGCGGCCGGATCATTGACCAGATGAATTGGGGCGAAGCAAACCCCGCTTGGACGAATTATGATCAAAACATCTGGAATCCGGGTTTGGCCACGACCAGCCCCGGACAGATGCTGGGCCGGGTGCCGTCCGGACAGGATACGGACACGGCGGCTGATTGGCAGATCTTGTCCGCGCCGCGCGTGGCCTTGCTGTATCCGGTGGGCGGGGAAGTCTGGTATGTCGGACATACCGCCACAATCAGGTATCAGGCCGACAATTTGAACGGTGAGCAAGACGATAGCCGATTATCAATCAATATCTATTATTCCCGCGACAGCGGGCGGACTTGGGGAACGGTCGCGACCGGCACGCCCAATACCGGCCTTTATCATTGGCCAGTGCCGCTATTTTTGGAGAGCGGGCGTTATTATGTTCCTTCTCCGACCGCGCGGATCCGGATCGTGGCTGTGGGTCCGGAGAATTTTCTCGTCCAGGACCGGAGCGAAAGCGCGGATTTTTGCCCGCCGATTGATTACGATGCATTGGACGCGGAAACCAGAATTTTGGTTGACCAACTTCTACGAGCAGGAATTATCCAGCCCGAAGAAGTCATTTATGGCGGATTGCCGGAAGAAGAAAACACGGAGCCGGAGATTTCGGCCGAAGAATTACGGGATATTCCGTCCGCCGAAGGCTGGTCAAGCGCGGACAACGGGCAAAACCAGGAAATCGCGGCCAGCGTCCCATCCACAGAGCCGGACAGCGAAGATCCACAAATGCTTGAAGCGTCGGCTGATGATGAAATAATAGTAGAAATTATCAATGACGACAGCGCGGACGGCGGTCCAACCATCATTTCCGCTTTGCCCAACGCGGATGATTTGGACGCCGCCAGTCCCAGCGCACAGATCAGCGTCTGGCCGTTTCCGGATCCGGCTATTGGGGATGAAGAGACTGGAGTCCAAGTCATCCTGCCCGGCGCGGAAAATGGTCTGGTCGACGCTCCTGAAGTTTTACCGGGCGCCAACGAAAGCGGGCCGGCTGATGATGAAGCGGCTGAGCAACAGGCGCCGGACATCGGCCCAAGCGCGGAACCCGAACCCGCGACCGAGCCGGAGCCGGTGATTATTCCGGAAGGGCCGGCCGTAAGCGAATAACTATGGCAAAAAAAATATTATTCCCGATCCATTTTTTCCTGTTTCTGCTGGTGGCCGGGCTGGCTAATGGCCGGCCAGCGCAAGCTTCCGGCAATTTGGAGATTATTTTCCAGAACGAGCCCTTGTTCAGCCAAACGGATTTTCTGCCCGGCGACCGCGTAACGCGCTGGGTAAAAATATTTAACCGCGGTCCGGACAACCTGGAGATCGGGGTGAAAGCCGCGAATTTTTCCGATCCGGAGGGGCTGGGCGGAAAATTGACGATTGCGATCGAGCAGGACGGCGTCCAGCTGTACACGAACAGCCTGGCTGGATTCTTCGCGGCCGGCGAAATCCCGCTGACCAGCGCGCCCGTCGGCGAATCGCGGCAATATGATCTGAGCGTAGCTTTTAATCTGAACGCGCCCAATGCCGATCAGGGCCGGATTTTGTCTTTTGATCTGGTCTTCGGCAGTCTGGCCGCTGATCCGGTCGAGCGAGCCGGCGGACAAAATTCTTGGCCGACTGATCGGCGCGCGCCCAGTGCGGGCTCGGAAACAGCGGATAGCGGCCCTTTGCTCGCAATCCAAGCCAAATCGGACCAGACTGTCGTTTCCGGCTCGTCCGGATCATTCCAAATCGGAGTAACCAATATCGGCGCGCAGACCGCCGCCAATGTTGTCCTTGAGTAAGTCCTGCCTGACGGCCTGACTTTTTCCGGCACCGGCCAAAACCGCAAAATCAGCAGTCTGGGCGATATTCCGCCGGGCGGATTCCGGTCTTTGTCCGATCTGGTGGATGTCCCGGCCGGCTTGAGCGCCGGCGCATACGAAAGCCGGATCCTGGCCCGGGCGGACGGACAGGGCGCCCTGACCGCCGCGGCGCCTTTAGCTGTGGCTGAACCGACGATTTGGGAGCGCGGCATTTTTTCCTTCCGATCCGCGCCAACGTTTTTCCACGCGCTTTTTTCCTTCTTATCCGGCGTTTTTTGGTCAATTTTGAAGTAAATAAAAAAACCGGCCGAGCCGGATTATAATGGTCCCATAAATCTACACACGAAATATGCTAAACTTAGAGGGAAAAACTAAAACAAATTTATGACCAAAAAACACAAAGTTTTCAGTCCATAAGAAAAAGCTCAAGTCGCCCTCACCGCCATCAAAACCGAAAAGACTATAGCACAAATCAGTTCCGAGTATTAAGTGCATTTCACCCAAGTTGGACTGTGAAAAAAACAAGCACTGGAAAATTTTTCTGAGTTATTTAAAGACAACGGGAAAAAAGAAAAACAAACAGAATTAAATCATCAAGAACAATTAAACAATCTATATAGTTAATGTGTAAAAACAACTTAATTTTTTAGCTAAAATATGGTAGAATAGAGATATAAATTAATTTTTTATTTAAT
>PCSD01000075.1 GCA_002771615.1 Candidatus Falkowbacteria bacterium CG23_combo_of_CG06-09_8_20_14_all_49_15 | reverse complement strand
ATCTGATATGCTCGAAAAAGAGCTATGGCAAATTTACAAACAATATTTAAAAATCAATCATCTAGTCTAGGTATCTAGTCTAGAGCCTATGATTATATAAATTTTGATATGGAAATAAACGCGGATCGCTTGTTTGCCGCTTTTCTCCTGTCACCGCAAACAATCAGCTGGATCGCGGAAATTATTGGCCGTCAAAGGTTGATTTTTCCTGATTGGCGCTGGATAGACCCCGGCACAGCCCACCTGACTTTGATATTTTTCGGTCTAGCCGGGGAACCGGAAAGAGAAGAGATTGGAAAAGTATTTAATAGTATATCGGGAAAATACGGCCCAATGACTTTTTCAGCCGACGAATTTGGCGGTTTTTCCGCAAAAAATAATTTCCGCGTCCTTTTCCTGTCTGTCCGGCAAATTTCCGGCAAAAGCGCCTTGGACTTTCAATTGGCGATGGAAGAAAAATTAAGCAGGGCCGGACTTAATATTGACAAAAGAATCTGGCATCCGCATATCACTTTGGCTCGGGCTGACCGGCGTTCGGAAGAAATACTGCCAAAAAATGATTTTTCTCCGGCTGAATTTACTTTGCGGGAATTCGGACTATTATCCTCACAACCCAATAAAGCTGGGGCAGTTTATAAACTTCGGGAAAAATATGTCTTATAAATATTATCCATCCGGACAGACACCAGTTGAAATATTACGGATAAAAATTGACAGTTTAAGCAAACCGGCCGTGTTATCGCAAGCTAAAAGCTGGTTGGAAAAAGATGGATTTCACTACCTGACTACCGTCAATCCGGAATTCGTCCTGTCCGCCAAGAAAGATGAAGAATTTTTTCATTTACTGAATACGTCTGATTTAAACGTCCCTGACGGTTTTGGCTTGGTCCTGGCCGCTTTTTTTCTTGGTCGGAAATTACATCGCTATCCGGGCGCGGACTTGATGTTTGACCTCCTGGACTGGGCAAAAAAAGAAAAATGTCCGGTCGGCTTCATCCATTGGTCAAAGAGCCATACTTCAACGCAAGAGCTTTCCTCGGCTTTGCGCGCCCGCTTTCCCGGCCTGGATTTCCGGATTTGTGGGGCGGAACGCGGACTGGATTGGTCTGACGCAGATTTTGTGGCTTTCCGGCCACTTTTAGTTTTTGTGTCTTTGGGCGCGCCTTGGCAGGAAAAATTCATCCAGCATTATTTATGTCCGCTTGCTTTTGTCCGTTTGGCTATCGGCATCGGCGGCGCCGTGGATTTTTTATCCGGCCGCGTCCGGCGCGCACCCGTCTTGATGCGCAAATTGGGCTTGGAGTGGTTATGGCGGCTTATTTGCCAGCCGCGCCGGATTAAACGGATTTTTAACGCGACCGCCGTTTTTTTCTACCGTTTTTTACGCTGGCGTTTCGTCCAGCCTTTTTTCCACCGCCCCAATGTCGCTTGTTTGCTTTTTAAAAAGGAGTATGGTAATTATTATATATTGATTTTTGAACGGGTGGACGAGGCCGGCCATTGGCAGATACCCCAGGGCGGACGAGATGGACAGGAAGCCGGTATTGCCGGATTAAGGGAATTGCGGGAAGAATTGAATACTAAGCGATTCCGCCTGATTCGGGAATGGCCGGAAATCCATCGTTATGATTTTAAAACTATCCCCGGCCGCTATGGTTGGCGCGGGCAGAAACAAAGCTTGATTGTGGCGGAATTTTTGGGCCGCGACCAGGATATTCATTTGAATGACTGGGAATACCGACATTGGCGCTGGGTCAAGGCTGATGATTTGGTAAAAGCGGTGCATCCTCTGCGTCAGCCGGGGGCGGCCAAATTCATCGCGCGATTTCAAAATTTAATTGAACAAAAAATAATTTAATTATATGGATTTGAAAATAAAAAAATATATTTATCTGATCAACGATTTGACCGGCTTAATCTTGAAAAAAGAGCGGATTCAAGAAGCCCAAAGCGCCAAAAAATTGCGCCAGGCGCTGATTGCGACCGTTCTGGCGCTGGCCCTTTCCTTATTTTTAAATATTTTGTTGTTGGTTGGATAGAAAATATATGATTAAACGCACCCGTTTTTCTCCGTCCCCGACCGGTTATCTGCATATCGGCGGCCTGCGGACGGCTTTATTCGCTTATTTGTCCGCCAAAAGTCAGAACGGCCGGGTAATTTTACGTTTGGAAGACACCGATCAAAAAAGATTGGTGGCGGACGCGGCTGAAAAAATGATTTCCATTCTGGATTGGTGCGGATTGAAATTTGACGAAGGCCCGGTCCAGGGCGGGGAATACGGACCATATGTCCAAAGCCAAAGGCGGGAAATTTACGATCGCTACAGCAAAGAACTCTTGGCCAAGGGCGGAGCTTACCGCTGTTTTTGTTCGCCGGAAAGATTGGATAAATTGCGGTCCGGCCAGATGACCCGCCGTGAACCGCCCCGTTATGACCGAGCTTGCCGCGATCTGCCGGAAGCGGAAGCGGCGCAAAGAGCGGCGAACGGCGAACGATTCGTGATCCGGCAGAAATTGCCTTTGACCGGAGAAATCAGAGTGCGCGATGAATTGCGCGGGGAAATAATTTTTTCCGCGGCCGAACTTGATGATCACGTCCTAATCAAATCCAACGGTATGCCCACTTACCACTTTGCCGTCGTGGTGGACGATCATTTGATGGGCATCAGCGAGGTGGCGCGCGGAGAGGAATGGCTGCCCAGTTTCCCCCGGCATATTTTGCTTTTCCAATCATTTGGCTGGACACCGCCAAAATTCCTTCATCTGCCTTTGATTTTAAACAAAAGCGGAGGCAAACTTTCCAAGCGCCAGGGAGATGTGTCGGTGGAGGATTTTAAAAATAATGGCTATCTGCCGGAAGCGCTTTTGAATTTTTGCGCCCTGCTGGGCTGGCACCCGCGCACGGACAATGAAATTCTTGATTTGGCAGAATTAATAAAAGTCTTCCAGGTGAAAGATATCGGCGTTAGTCCGGCCGTTTTTGAAGACAGCAAGCTGGACTATTTGAACGGTAGCTTTATCCGCCGGAAAGCCGCGGCGGAGTTGGTCGGCTTGTGCCTGCCTTTCTGGCAAAAATTTTGGGATAAGCACCCGGAAAAAGCGCCGGCTAAGGCGCCCGACAAAATTTATTTGGAAAAAATTATTCTTTTGGAAAAAGACCGTTTAAAAAAATTATCGGAAATTGGGGAGAGGACAGATTTTTTTTTCCAGACTGAACTCTCTTACGACCCGAAAATGCTTATCTGGAAAAATTTTTTGCCCGCGAGCATCAAAGCCAACCTGCAAAAAATTTTTCATTGGCTTTCGGCCGTCAATGAAGACGATTGGAATGAAAAAAAACTTGAAGAAGTCGTAAGCGAAGGACTTAAAACTGATAAATTAGGGACGGGGGAGTGCCTTTGGCCTTTGCGCGTTTCTTTGACTGCCCAACAGGCCAGCCCCGGGCCCTACCAAATCGCCGCGATCCTGGGTAAGAATCTCAGCCTAAAAAGAGTCGCCGACGCCATAAAAAAATTGTAATTAAAAAACAAAACTTTTATTAATTAATAAGGTTTTGTTTTTTTGTTGTATGCGAATTTTTATGCTATAATATATAAACTGATTTATTACAAGAAAAATATAAAATTTTTTAGGAAATAATTCTAATAAAAAGCGCTTATTTCTTATGAAAGATAATCTTATCCAATCGGCTTTAAAATCCGCTCACAGCAAATTTTTTATTATCATTCTTTTGTGCCAGCTCATCCTGCCCGGTTTGGCTTGGGGACAAGAAGCGAATTTTTTCAATACTAAAAAAAGCACAGGCAGTGATATATATGACCGGCCCGATAAAGCCGAGGAAGATGATGGCGCGTCAGAAGACAATATTTCTGAACAAACTGATACTCCGGCAGTTCAGGATGCCGCCAACCCGAAAATGAATGATGAGGAAAAAGAACCAGAGCCCGTTACCGGGCCTCCCGATCCGTCTAATGACAGCCAGGAAAAAATCAACGAGGAAATAAAAAAAATCAGCAATCAATTGCAGAACAACCGCTTAAAAACCAAAAATATTGACGAACAGCAGAAAAAGCTGGACCGGGAAATAAAAACCATCCACCAAGGCAAGGCCAATCTGACCAATCAGCTGGCCATTATCCAGAACCGGGAAGCGAAAATCATTTTGGATATTGAAACCGCTCAAACGAAAATTGAAAGGACTAATTTGGAAATGAAAGCCATGGGATTGGCGATCCTCAATCATCAAAACCGCATCCAAGAAGAAGTTGAAAAACTGGCTTCAGTCTTAAAAATTATCAACCGGCAGGATCAAGCCAGCACCATGGAAATTATTTTATTGAATAATTCATTAGCGGAATTCATTAATCAAAGCAAATATTTGGAAAACTTGAACAGGGAGATTAAAGATAGTCTGGACAGCCTTGAGCAAAGACGGAAAGAATTGGAAGCGGAGAATAAAAAATTAGCCGTTCAAGAGCAGAAATTAGGCGAACAGAAAAGGGATTTGGAGAAAAAAAGGGCGGAAATGGAAGCGGAAAAAGATAATAAGAGTCTTTTAATCGGACAATTGAACTTAAGTGAAAAAGAATATCAGGCGAAACTGGCGGCGGCGAAAGCGGAGCAAGAAGAAGCGGCTGCGGAAATTGCCAGCCTGGAAAAATTGATGCGCGCGAAAATGGCAGCCTTGGAAGGGGAGAAGCTGGCTTTCAATGATACCGGTTTTATCTGGCCGGTACCGAAAAATGTCATTACCGCCTATTTCCATGATCCCAGCTATCCCTTCCGTTTTATTTTTGAGCATCCGGGCATTGATGTGCGCGCTTATCAGAGCACGCCAATCCGGGCGGTCGCTTCCGGTTATGTGGCGCGGGCGAAAAATGGCGGCGCCAAAGGCTACAGTTATATCATGCTTGTGCATGGCGACGGTTTATCATCTGTTTACGGCCATGTCTCGCGCCTAGATGTCAAAGAAGACGATTATGTCGTCCAAGGCCAGGTCATCGGTTTGAGCGGCGGTATGCCTGGCACACCAGGCGCCGGCAGTCTGACCACCGGCCCGCACCTTCATTTGGAGATCAGGCTGAATGGCATTCCGGTTGATCCGCTGGCTTATTTGCCATAGTAAAGTAAAAAAATCTAATATAAAACCCCCTTAAAAAGGGGGTTTTATATTAGGCAAATTGATATGATATTCAGTAAAATAGAGGAAAGTGAAAAAGAAAAATAAAATACTAATTTTTTATTTTTGTCCCGCCATGAAGACGGTGATGGACATCTTTTAATTGTTTATTGGTCACATGCGTATAGATTTGCGTGGTAGCGATATTACGGTGACCAAGAAACTCCTGCACCAAGCGCAAATCCACCCCTTGCATAAGCAAATCCGTGGCAAAGGAATGGCGGAGAGTGTGAGGAGTGGCCATAACCGGCAAACCGGCTTGTCGAACATATTTTTTGACTATGTCTTCAATACTTTTTTTGGTCAGACGGCGCGAATCGCCGTTTTTGGCCGCCCGCCAATAATTGATGAACAAGGCTTGGTCCAGGTCGTGACGGGAATCAAGATATTTTTTTAACCAAGCCACCGATCGCTCGGAAAAATATACCGTCCGGATTTTCCGCCCCTTGCCGATTACCGCCACTTCCAGTTCGCGCGAGCGGGGCAGTGGTCCGATCTGATCCCGATTTAAATTCACCAGTTCTTCCACCCGCAGACCCGTTGAAAAAAGCGCTTCCAAAATTGCCCGGTCACGCCGACCGATTTGTGTTTTCAAATTAGGCGACAAAAGAAGGCTTTCAATTTGTTGGAGATTAAGGAATTTAATTTCTTTGTCGCCTTTCTCTTTGGCTAATTTGACTTTACTGGGCGGCAATGACTGGATATCCTTTTCGGCAAAAAATTCCAACAACGCGCGCAAAGCGATCAGATAAAGATTTTGGGTATTTTTTTTCAGGCCGGACCGGGTTTTCTTGTTCGCGCTTCGGGACAAAAAAAGCCGATACTGCCAGACCAAATCCGCGGTCAACTGGTCAGGTCGGATTTTTTGCAGATTATTTTCCTTGAGCCAAAATATAAATTTCTGTAAAAAACGGTGATAATTTTTCAAGGAATTTTCCGCCAAACCTTTGACAATTTCCGTATAATCCAGAAAATCCGGCAAATAAGCGATTAAGGCCTTAGATGGCGCCTTGGACATAGAGTTAAAGGGGATAGCAGATTAACTTAAATATTATTATAAACCGTACACGGCACATCGCTAAATACCAGCATTTTAGTACGATTAACTATACTTCGTGTAATGTAGATTAATTAACCTAATGAGTAGGCAATCTCTTTGTTTATAGGGCTGGCCGAAAAAGAATGTCTAAGAATACGACTTCGGGATAAAAATGCAGAAGAATTTTAACCAGTAAGAGAAAAAGTCCGACGGAAGTTAGCATAAAGATTAAAATTGCCAGGAAAAAAACAAATTTGAAAATGGTTTCCATATTAAATTAATTTTAATAATTATCATGAAAATTTTATTCACCGTAAATCCGATCGCCCCAGCGCGCATCGATATATTTATACAGCCTGAATTTGTCCATGGCCTTTTCTTTGATAAAAATCAAGGTTTTGGACAATTGAGCGGCTAAATCGCTTTGCAGTTTGGCTTCCGGAGAAAAAATCAGTTCCGGGCCGGACTGGACCAAGGCCCGCAAGGTGCCATCAGTGTCGTTAAAAATGAACTTTTCCAGTTTCACTTCGGGAATTTGCTTGGAAAAAAAACGGGCAATCTGGACGGCCTGATCCAATCTGGCCGATTGCGGCGCGTAACCGTCAATAATTTTAAGTTGGCCTTGGTTCTCAATCAAATAAAAATTCTGGCTGGAGGAAGCGCAAAGACCGTCAGCTGGACCGAGAATCTCTCCGGCTGGACTTAAATAGTGATCCTGCCCATCCTCACGCCAAATAAAACTGTATTCTTTGGGTTGAACAATCAGACGTAAAAAATGGCGGTTCACTCTTTCAAAATTAACATCAGTGATGGGAAAATCTCGGATTAATACCCCCAAAACCGATTTTTTATTGTAAAAAAAAATGTTGTCATTCCGCCATAAGCCCAAAAAGCGGCGCTCTGAAAGATTTAGCCTGGCCGCTTCCCGGATTTTTTCCGTCGGTAGCCGCAATTCCAGGGGCAGATTTTCCGGCTCCTCGGCAATTATTATTTCCAGATCAAGGATGCGGAAAAAAGAAGAAAAAAGGAGAACATAGGCCGGCCAGGCAAGCAAAGCCATGATAATAAAAAATATTATGATTGCACGATTTTTTTCCGGCCAGTGTAATATTGGCAAAAAAGATTTTTTTTTCCTGGGAAAAAAGGGATTAATATATTTTTCTTTCTTCCGGCCCGGATAATCGGTTTTCCAAGAAAAATTTTGCGGCATAATTTTTATTACGCGCCAGACGCCGTGGATTTTTAGCGAGCGGCAAAACGTTTTAGACAATTTTCTATCAGGCACTCTAAAAAATCAACAAACACATAACCGGCGGCGCGCGCGGCCTGCGGCGCTAAACTGGTGGCTGTCATGCCGGGAATGGTATTGATTTCCAAAAAATACGGAGTTCCCTGTCCGGGCCAGATGAAATCAGCTCTGGCCAGATCACAAAGGCCTAAAACGGAAAATAATTTTATTGTTTGTTTTTTAATTTTAGCGGCCACGGACGCCGGAATTTTTGCCGGACAAATTTCCTCGCTCCCCGCGGCTTGATATTTGGCTTCATAGTCAAACCATTTAGAAATTTTGGGAATAATTTCCACGATCGGCAAAGCCGAATCTTGGCCGTCAATCGTCATGACCGTCGCGGTTAATTCGCGTCCGGGGATATATTTTTCCAGCATTATCCGTTCGTCCTGCTCCCAGGCACGGTCAAGAGCGGCGCTAATCTCGCTTGGCTTTCGCACAACTGCCACGCCCTTGGAAGAGCCGGCCGTCAAGGGTTTGCACACGAAAGGCCGAGGAAAACGGCGCGCTTGCGCCCGGGCTTGAGATGTATGGCGGTTAATAACCAGGCTGGCGGCGGTGCGCAAGCCACAACGGCGGGCCAAAATTTTCGTCTGTTGCTTATCCATTGCCACGGCGCTCGCCAAAACCCCGGAAAAAAGATATGGGATTTGTAAATAATCAAGCAGACCTTGGAGACGGCCGTCTTCACCGAAAAAACCATGCAAGGCCGGGATAACAATTTGAAATTTTTTGGTTTGCGCGGCCCGGATAAATTTTATCAAATCTTTTTTCGGGTCGTAAAAATAAATTTTATGCCGGCCGGACAAAGCGGCGCGGATCATGGCTCCGGTTTTAAGAGACACTTCCCTTTCCGCCGAAACACCGCCGGCCAGCAAAGCAATACGCAGGGATTTCATGGATTTATTGCTAAAAAACTTATCTTTTGATGATATCCTTGCCAACATAACGGCGCAAAACTTCAGGAACAGTAATGGAACCGTCGGCATTTTGATAATTTTCCATTATGGCGATCAGCATGCGCGCGCTGGCCAAGGCCGTATTATTAAGCATATAGACATACTTTTTCTCGCTGGTGCCTGATTTATATCGGACATCCAGACGCCGGGCTTGCCAATCAAGAAAATTGGACGCGGAACCGCTTTCTCCATAGCCTTGGCGCGAAGGAATCCAGACTTCCAGATCAAACATCTTGTATTTTCCGGCGCTCATATCCCCGGAGCAAATCTGGATTTGGCGATAAGGCAAACCCAAGTCCTCATGCAGTTCCTTGGAAAGTCCAATCATTTCCGCGTGCAGACTTTCCGCCATGGACAAATCGGCCGGGCAAATAACCACTTGCTCCACCTTCATAAATTCATGAACGCGATAAATGCCCTTGGTGTCTTTTCCATAACTACCGATTTCACTTCGGTAGCACTGGGAAAAGCCGCAGAATTTTATGGGCAATTTTTCTTCCGGTAGGACTTCACCGCTGTAATAAGCCAACAACGAAGGCTCAGCCGTACCGATTAAAAATTTATTTTCTTTCCGGAATTCCCCACTTTCATCTTTATCTTCGTTGGCAACTTGATATATTTCATCAATCTCTTTGTTATAGACTCGGCCGGAGAAATAACCGCTTCCGAACAGGACGAATTCCTTAACCAAGGTGGGCGGAATGATTGGCGTAAAACCGCGGCTAATTAATTTTTCCAAAGCGAACATCATCAAACCCATCTGCAAAAGAACCGCTTCGTTTTTAACATAGTATCCTCGGTATCCGGCGACTTTTACCCCCCTCTCCAAATCCAATAAATCAAGATTTTTGGCCAAGCTTATGTAATCTTTGGCCGTAAAAGCAAAATCAGGAATTTTACCGTTCCGCTCCACTTCCACATTATCGCGTTCATCGCGGCCCGGGGGCGTATCCGGAGACGGCGGAGTCGGAACTTTTACCATCAAATCTTCATATTCATCAACGATCTTGGCGAGTTCGTTTTCCTGGGCGGCAATATCCTCCTTCAATTTTTTTCCGGCAGCGATTATTTCCGGCGTGGGCTTCCCCTGTTGACTTTTTTTCGCTAAGGTATTCCGCTGTTCACGGAGTTGATCAGTCTGGGCTTGTATTTTTTTTCTTTTTTCATCCAAAGCCAGCAAATGGTCCAAATCCAGTTTTATTTTTTTAGCCGCAATCGCCTTCTTAATCAGGTCTTGATTTTCTCTGATAAACTTAATATCCAGCATATTTTTTGATTGACGCAATATATAAGAATTATTTGGGCTTAACCAGCGGAAAAATTTGGCATTCGCGGGCGCTTTTTCCGGCCAAAAACGCGAACAGTCTTTCACTGTAGCCAAAACCGCAAGCGGGCGGCATGCCGTATTCCAAGGCTTCAACAAAATCAAAATCATGGCTTTGGGCTTCTTCGTCCCCGGCATCCTTGAGTTTCTGCTGCTCCAAGAATCGTTCCGCTTGATCCAAGGGATCGTTTAATTCGCTATAGCCGTTGCCCACTTCCGAACCGGCTAAAATAACTTGGAATCTTTCGGTTTGGCCGGGTTGGCTGGCAGATTTTTTAGCCAAAGGCGAAAGAGCGGCCGGCTGACCAGTTAAAAAACCCGGACCGGCCAGAAATTTACGGCAATATTTCCAAAGATTATCCAAACCTCTCTGGTAATTAAAACCTTGAGAAGAATAATTTATTTTCAATTCCTTTAATTTCGCGATAATCTGGTTAGTACTGGCCGTGTTGATGTCCAAACCGGTATATTTTTTTATCGTTTCTGAAAAATCGTACCTTTCCCAGGTTTGATCGATATTAATGGAATAATTTTTTATCTGATAGATATTGGTGGCGAAAGTTTTCCGCGCGACTGTTTTGATTAAATCTTCTACTAGGCGCATGCCATCATTATAATCCGCGTATGCCCAATAAAATTCCATTTGGGTATAATCTTGCAGATGTTCAGCGTCCATGCCCTCATTACGGAATTGCCGGCCGATTTCAAAGGTTTTTTCCCAACCGCCCACTAATAGTCGTTTTTGCCACAGCTCACCCATGGAAATGCGTAAAAAAACATCCATATCCAAGGCTTGATGATGAGTTTTGAATGGCCGCGCGTTCGCACCGCCGGCTGATGTTTCCAAAACCGGCGTTTCTACATCCCAAAAACCTTTGGCCAGTAAAAATTCCCTGGTCGCTTGCCAGAATATGGCTTTTTTCCGAAACAAATCTTTCAAATCAGGGTTTGATAAAAAATCCAAGTATCTTTTACGCAATCTTTCTTCTTCGTCTTTTAATCCAGCCCATTTGTCCGGCAAGGGCCGCAAGGCTTTGGCCAACGGCCGCCAATTTTTTAATAATAAGCTCTGCTCCCCTTTTTGCGTGATAAAACAAAAACCTTCCGGCTCAACAAAATCGCCGACATCAATAAGCTGTACAAAATTTTTGTACAGTTCTTGCCCAAGATCTTTTTTGGATAACACTAATTGTATTTTTCCGCTTGAATCTTCCAGGCGGCAAAAAGTGATATTCCCATGGCTTCGGATTGAACGGATCCGTCCGCCCAAAATCAAGGACTTTTTTTGTTCTAAAAAATCCTGAAAATTTAATAAAACAGATTTTACATCGGAATTTCTGTTGGAGTGCGCGGGATAAGGAAACAAGCCCCGTTCTTTCATTTTTTGGACTTTTTTTATTCTCTCTTCCCTTTCATTAAGGCTTTGGTTGCCTGGCATAAAATTATTGAATAGAGATAATTTTATAATTAACTTCTCCCTTGGGTGTTTTAACTTTCACCTGATCGTTAACTTTTTTACCTAAAAACGACATCCCCAATGGCGATTCATTGGAAATTTTTCCTAATAACGGATCCACTTCATTGAAACTGACAATTAAATATTCTTTTTCTTCCCCATTGACCGAGACTTTGATTTTTGAGCCCATGGAAATAAAATGGCCGTTGGTTTTATTATCAACAATGGTTAAATTTTTCAACAAAGACTTAATTTCAATAATTCTTCCTTCATTGAAAGATTGCGCGTCTTTCGCTTCCGCGTATTCGGCATTTTCGCTTAAATCGCCCATTTCTTTCGCTTTTTCTATCCGATCCGCGATTTCTCGGCGTCTTTCCATGAGCAAGCTTAATTCATTCTTGAGTTTTTCATAACCCTCGGGCGAAATGATTTGGTCAGTCATAATAATTGTTGGCCATTTTTTGGCGGTAATATTATTTAAAATTTAATCATTCAGCGGCTGTCTTTGATATAATACAGGAAAATAAAATTGTTAACAAGTTGAACGATCAAGCCATTCTTTTTTATTTACCAGACTATAAATCAAAATTAATAATAAACCAATACCCAGCGGATGGTTAAGATAGGGAGTAAAAAAATTAACCGCCGCCAAGGCCAGAGCTGAAGATCCAAGGCCGGCGATTATTGCTAAATAGGTTAAATTAGGTAATTTCCGGCGTAATTCCAAACTAAAGGAACGGCCGGTCTGCCAGAAGAAAATAACAAAAATACCTGCATAGGCGATAAGCCCAATTATACCAGTTTTTAGCCAAATATCAAGCCAGCCCCACTCAAAGGCATAAGTTTGGTAACTTCCGTCCGTGGTACTGTTCTTTATCCTGGGGTCAGCGGATTGATAGATGATAACGGCGCCAAAACCGCGGCCCAAATATGGTGCTTGCCTGATTTCCGACCATAAAACCGGCCAAAGCTGCCAACGCGAAGAAGCAGCCGGTTCATTTTTAATCTCAGCAATCCGCTCCGAATAGGCTGTCAAGGAATTTTGGCCGGCTTTGGTCGGCGGCCAGGGAAATTTTACAATGCCCGCGATCAAGACCACGGCTAAAATTATCATAATCAAACTTAAAGACCAGGAAAAAAGCCAAAGAAAAAAAATTCTTATCGGCCGTCCCGCCAGAAGCGCGGCCGCGGACAAACCAAGCGCGGCTGCCAGCCAAAAACTCCGGGAAAATGAAACAAGCAGGAGAAATGAGCTTAAAAGGCCGATGACCAGATATAAATAGAAAACGGTTTTTTGCCAAGCAATTCGGCCAAATTGTTGGAAATAGACGATCATCAGCCCCAGACTCAAATACCAGGCGGGCAGAATAAATATGTAGGATTGGAAAAAAAGCCGGTAAAATCCGGCCTGGATAAGAGTGGCCTCCCCTACTCCGCTGGTCCTGAGCCAACGATATAACAGATAAACAATTTCCGGAGAAAAGTGCGCGAAAAAATAAAGAAGAAAAGCGGTTTTTAAAAACAGCCAAAAAATTCCTGACGCGAAGACGAGAACCAGACGCCTCCAAAATCCGGCCTTTTTGTCAGAAAAAAATAAAGGCAGAAATATAAAAAAATATAACCACCCATTCAAGTCCAGAAAAAAGTTATTGAAACTGTTTTGTTGCCAAAAAAAACCGTTTAGGGTCCCGATCAATATCCCGCCGAGCAAAACAAAAAAAGCGATCGTAAAGATTTTTTTTTCCGGCGCTTGAAAAAAAACTTTAATTTTTGACCAAAGAGAAATGGGGTTAAGCAACGAATGGGCAAGCCAGACGGACATTAAGATGACAAATATCAAGAGGCGGATCGGTATTTCACCGCCGGCAAAATGCACGGCCAGCAAATAACCCTTGGAATTTATCAACAGATCGCCAAAAATAAGCAGAAGCCCGTATTCCAGCCGATAAAGCGTCAAACATAACGCCGACAGTGCCACGGCGAACGCGAAAAAATTCGCGCTGAACGGCTGAAAATACGCGAACAAAGAAAAAATCTCGGCGGACATAAACGCCAGACTGAAATAAAAAAATAATTTCAAGTTTTTTTCTGTCCGTGGCATTATATTTTTAGTATAATTTTATCTCCTAAATTTAAATTCAAACGGCCGATTGCGCCCGCTTTCATTTCCAAGACCATATCAACCGGTTGATCGGCGCCATAG
This sequence comes from Candidatus Falkowbacteria bacterium CG23_combo_of_CG06-09_8_20_14_all_49_15, assembly GCA_002771615.1. Lineage (GTDB taxonomy): Bacteria > Patescibacteriota > Patescibacteriia > Patescibacteriales > UM-FILTER-48-10 > UM-FILTER-48-10. The sequence continues at coordinate 9,293 of PCSD01000075.1, read as the reverse complement.
GTTTCCGCCGGCGCCTCTCCGGCGGGCGGCAAATCTCGGCTTAAGCCGACGATTTTTTCCCCGTCCAGCCAGATGAGGTCAAGGGAAAAATTCATATTTTTCATCCAGAAACGTTGCATCCGCTTGGTCGGAAAAATAAAAAGCATCCCGCAATCTGAGCACAGCGATGAACGGCCGCTTAAACCTTGGCGTTGTTCCTGGCTGGTCTTGGCCAGTTCAAGTCGGATCAGTTGTCCGCCGACTATGGCGTGCGGACCGCTCAAGCTGTCTTGGGAATGAAGATTATTTTTAAGCAGAACGGAAACGATGAGAATTACAGAGAAAATTGCCAATGATAAATAGGTAATTTTTTTCATAGCCCGGAGAGATTAATCGGCAAAAAAGCGGTCAAAGTTTATGTTTAGCCTTGATATAAGCCTGGGCGGACCGATACTGCTTGACCAGCGGCAAAAAAGGCAGCCAGCGGTAGGCAAAAGATGGCAGCCAGCGGCTCATTGTCCCGCCCGGACGGACAGTAAACAGATATTCCGGGACATAAACGCCGGTCTGGCCATGCTCAAGCATGCTTAGCCAAAGATCCCAATCTTGGAGCCTTTTGACTCGTTCATCAAATCCGAGGAAAGCATCACGACGGATCAACGCGGCAGTATGGATGTAAGGCATCTTTTTCAAGCGCTTTACTGAAAACGGAAAAGACGGAAATTTTTTCCAGCCCCAATAAAAGGAAGAATAGGCATAAGCGGCTTCCGGATGGCCGTCTAAAGCCTGCCGCAGGACAGCCAACATATCCGGCCGAAGAATGATGTCCGCGTCAATAAAAATAACCAATTCGCCGCGCGCGGCCCTGAAACCTTTGTTGCGCGCGTAAGGGGCGCCATGATTTGATTGGTTATTAAGCGTTTGTAAACGGCCCGGCCAAATTTTTTGAAAATCATTGGTCAAACTTTTTAAAGGCGAAGAGGAACAATCATTGACAATGACAATTTCAAAATCTTTTTCCTTCTGATCAGCCAAACTGCGCAAACAAGCGGGCAAGGTTTTAGGCATGTTGTAATAAGGAATAATAACGCTAATCATAGTTTATTTTAATTGCGGATATTGGTGCGGACAGACACGGAAATATTTACAAAAAATTATTTACAACCTATTGTCTGATGGGCGGCAAATATTTTTTCCAAAATCAATTTCAGCTTGACCGCTTGTCCAGGCCAATTAAAATCATTCCGCGCCCGTTCCCGGCCTTGCCGTCCGAAAAGCGCGCGTTTTTCCGGGGAATGATAAAGGTCAAGAATCGCCCGGGCAATCGTTTTTGGACGGTCGTCAGGCAATAATAAGCCGCTTTCGCCGCTTTTGATCGCCTCGCCGACACCGCCGCTTTGTACGCCAATGACCGGTAAACCGGCCAAATTTGCCTCCAAATACACTATGCCAAAACCTTCAAAATCTTTTATGCCGAGAACTTTCTCTTCTCGGCTCGGCATAATGAAAATATCGCTATTTTTCAGCCAATAATTTTTTTCCGCCGTGGAAACAGCGCCGCGAAAATAAATTTTTTCTTGGCAGTCGGCGGGCAGACGGGACCGGATTTTTTCCAGGCGGAATTGGTCCGGACCGGCGCCGATTAATATATAAAGCAAATCCGGCGCCTGTTTAAACACCAAAGGCAGAGCGGATAAAACACGATCAAAACCTTTGCGCGGGACCAAGCGGCCAATACTCAAAAGAACTTTTTTTTCCGGCCGGGAAAATGGCAAATCGGCAGCGGAAAAACCGGGAGATGCTTCCCAGTTCAAAAGGGCGGCCGGATGGACTACGAAAACTTTACTTTCCGAACCGAGCCCGGCGTCCTTGACCGCCTGAGCCGTAAAATTATTCGTGCATATAATCGCGGCCGCGGACCGCAAAATCAATTTACTTAAAAATCTTTTCCAAACATTTCGGCGCGCCAACGAAAAGTCCAAACCGTGAAGAAAAACCGCGTAAGGCAAACGGTTAAGGAGGAAATAAAGATAAGCGCTCATGCCCAAAGGCAGAATTTGCCCAACCAAAATCAGATCAATGTTTTTTTCTCGGATTGCTCGGTTCAGCGCCCGGTGAATGAACGGCCATTTAAAAAATCTTTTTTTTGCCAACGCGTCCGCGGGTTGAAGAACCACGATCGCTTCCTCGCGGTTCGGCCAATGTTCAACAAGCCGGCCATAATATTCCGCGACGCCCCCGAATTGCGGAGGAAATTCCATGGTTAAAAGCAGAAGTTTCATAGGCAGAATCAAGCTAAATCTTTATTTTTAAAAAGCCGGAGAAAACGGCGGATTTCGTGCCAGGAAACTTCCCGTAAAACCAGTAAGCCGGTGCCGTAAGCCAAACCGCTTATTAAAATCAGAACGAGCAAAGGTATTTTTTCCGATAAAAACATCACCAGCAAAGTCATAAGGCCGGCCGCTAAGCTGGTTTTACTCAGAGTCAGAATAAAATTTTTATAATTGATACTGATCAGCCCCATCGCGTATTTCCAGCCCAGGACAAAGAAAAAAATACTGGCCAGAAGAACAGTCAAACTCGCGCCGATTGCTCCTTGGCCGCTGGTTTTTTCCGCCCAAGGAATAAATATCAAATTACTGACTATGCTGAAAAGAAAAACCACCAGCATGATCATCGTGTTCGCTTTCTGGCGATCACAGCCATTTAGCAAAGCGCCCACCGGAAAGCCGAGAAAAATAAAGATTAGGGAAAAAATCGACCAGCGGAGAGGCAAAAGCGCTTCCAAGTATTCCGGACGGAAAAGCAGAAGCAAGGGGCGGGCCAGAGTAAAAATGCCCAAACTCACCGGCAAAGCGATGATAATCAGGTAACGGCACGATTGCTGGAAACCAATTTGTAATTTTTGCAAATGATTTTCCGCCGGCGCTAAGCCGACGGCTGGCTGGCTGAGATTTTCTTTATGTCTTTTCCATTCCGCGGAAAAAAAAGGATACAATGAAGCCGCCAAGGCCATTGGTAAAAATTGAAAAGCATTGATTATTTTAAAGGGAATTTGATAAATACCAACCTGATGATCATCGGTCAAAATGGAAAGCAGGACAGTATCAAAATAAGTATAGAATCTTTGGATAATCGCGTAGCCGGCAAAAGGCAAAGCCATAATTAAAAAGGCTTTGAGGTAAACAAAATCCAAGGCTGGCTTTAGTTTCAAGCGAAATCGGAAACGGAGCAAAAAACCGGAAAATAAGCAATTTACGGCGCTGGCCAGGACCAGAGGAATAATCAGCCAACGGATACTAGCGCCTTGGCGCATCAGCAAAAAACCGCCGAGCAAAACCAGAAAAGGAAAAATTACCGCGCTCAAACTTTCAAAAAAAAGATTATGAAAACCTCGGATTAAAGAATAAAAAAGCAAAGAAAAAGAATCCAAAATAGTGGCTAGTAAGGCGAAAAAAATTAAATTTCTGACCACTGTGGAATAACCCAGCAGATAAGAAACGATCATCGCGGCCGCGAAAGTCAGCAGCGCCAAAAACAGGCGAAGCGCTAAAGTATTGCTCAAAATTTTTTGCGGGCGGGTGGAATCATAATTAAAAGATTTTGCTCCTTCTCTGGTGGCCAGATTAGCTATACCCAGGTCAATAAAAATATTGAAGATCGTGGCAAAAGAAATGGCAAAATAATATTTACCTAAATCAGCAGGTGAAAAATTTTTAGCAATCAGCGCGAAATAAGCAAAAGTGATAATTTTTTGGAAAATTAAGGCTAAAGTAAAATATGATGTATTTTTAGCCACTTTTGCTTTATCAGTCATAAAGGTATTTATATCTCAACCTTTTGCATTATACTATAAACCTACTTAAAAAACAAAAAACAATTCAAAACTAAAAAACAAGCGGCCTTAAACAACCAAGACACGGACAAAAACAATTAAATAATTTCTTTTGCGATTGCTTCACGGGCGATATGGAGGAAACGCAAATAAAATTCCAAATTATTCAAGGTCGCGAGCCGCTGGCCCAAAGGTTCGCCGATTTTTAGCAAATGATGCAAATAGGCTTTGCTGGCAGTCCGCAGGATCGGCAAACGGGAAAATCGGCTAATGGGAGAAAAATCTTCGGCCAGTTCGGCGCGATTAACGTTTATGGTCGTGTAAAAATCAGAATTTTTCAGGTCAATAGCCGCCAAATAACGTTTTTGCGCGCGGGGTAAAAAAAGCCGTCCGTGGCGGCCTTCGCGCGTGGGAATAACGCAATCAAACATATCCACTCCCCTCTTTATTGCGGCCAGAATATTTTCCGGATAACCGACGCCCATCAGGTATCGAGGTTTATCAATCGGCATGGCCGGAACCAGGTAATCAAGGACTTCATACATTTCTTGCGCTGATTCCCCCACCGATAAGCCGCCAATATTATAACCGTCAAAACCGATTTTTTTCAGATCGCTTAAACAGCCCAGGCGCAAATCCTTGTCTAAACCGCCCTGGACGACAGAAAATAACAAAGGCTTCGGCGCTGTCAGCCGGGACTGGAATTTTTTACTTTGTTGCGCCCATTTGATCGTTCTGCACACCGCTTCAGCGCTTGTATCGCGGCCAGCCGGCAGAGCCAAGCATTGATCCAGGCAAACCGCAATATCAACGCCGAGCTGATATTGGATCTTGATAACTTCTTCGGGTGAAAGAAAAAACTTTCGTCCGTCCAAATATGATGAAAATTCAACACCAGTGTCAGAAACTGCGGCCAGACTTCGTCCGCTTTTATTCCTGGCCCGGGACAGGGAAAAAATTTGGAATCCGCCGCTGTCGGTCAAAATCGCTCCCGGCCAGCCCATGAATCGAGATAATCCGCCGGCCTTTTTCACCAGTTTTTCTCCCGGGCGCAATAAAAGGTGGTAAGTATTAGCCAAGATAATCCGCGCGCCCAATTTTTTTATTTCCGCGCTGGAAATATGTTTGAGCGCGCCGCGCGTGGCCACGGGCATAAAAAAGGGCGTCTGAATGGCGCCGGTCCTGGTTTTTAATCGGCCGATCCGGGCTTTTGATTTTTTGGAAATTCTTAGTATTTTGAACATTTATTTGAATAAAATATTTTTTACTACTTTACTTGGTTCTAGACCAGATAACTGGACCAGATAATTATTTTTTTAAGACTCTAGACCGCATAACTCCATTATATCATAGAGTTATCTGGTCTAGAGCCTTAAATTTATACCACTTTATACCTCGCGCCTCTTCCCTGTCCGATCCTCTCTATCCGTTTCAAACGCAACAAAACCTCCAGCGCCTGCTTGATTGTCGGACGCGGGATGTCAGTGCCGGCAACAACATCGCCGGTACTAAATACTTCTAAATTTTCAACAAACCGCCAAACTGATAACTGCTGTTCGGAAAGCAATTTTTCAATATTCTCATTGCTCATAAGATCAATCGCTGCTTCGGCTTGCTTTAAAAGCATACTGAAGAAAAACTCAAACCATGGGACGATATTCTCGTCCTTTTTACCAAAAGTTTTTTGGCTATTTCTGAGCGCCAAGTAATAAGCGGATTTATTGTCCTCTATATATTTTTCATGCGAAACATAAGGCATATACAAGTAACCGCTCTTAAGCATCAGAAGATTTGTTAATACGCGCGAAATCCGGCCATTGCCGTCCTGAAAAGGATGGATCTTTAAAAATTCCACGACAAAATTTGCTATTACCAATAAAGGATGATAACGTTTTCCTTCCAAAAATGCCTTAGTTGCCTCAACTAGCTCTGACATTTCCTTCGGCACTAAATGTGGCGCTGTCGGATTAAAAATCACGCCGATTTCCCTGCCCTCCGCATCATAAGCCACAACCTTGTTCTCGCCAAATTTATAATTACCCAAATGCCCTTGGTCTTTTTCTGAATACTTTAAAAGCTCTTTATGAAAATGCTTAATCGAGTTTTCATTAAATTTCAAGGTTTTCCAGGCATTAAAAATATTTTCCAAAAGCTCGTAATAGCCTTGCACTTCCTGCTTATCCCTATCAGCGAACTTCTGGATATTCAAGCCGTTTATTAGTTTCTCGACATCTTCGTCGCTTAATTTTGCCCCCTCAATACGGGTTGAAGCACCTGTTGAAGTGATCAAAACCGATCGCTTCAAACGCCCCAAAACCTGCGGACTAAGTTCCGCTCCGGTTATCCATCTTCCTTTCAGCTCATCAATTTTGGCCAAGGCGGATATTATTTCTGCCGGTACTTTTTCCAGTCTATTTTTTAATTTTTCTGTCATATTTATTGGATATTATAACTATATCCAATTATATCCAAAAATTGTAAAATAGTCAAACAAACAATTTATCCGTGAATTTACCTCAAAATAGACATAAATTCACGCATAATCCTGCTTCTTAACTCCAATAACACCTAATTTTGGAATAATAAAAACTCATAACTTCATTTTTTAATTAAAAAAAATCTGCTATATTTAGCAGATTTTTTGATATATAATCTATAGAAATATATTGTTTTAACGCTTGCTCCATTGTGGCGCTTTACGCGCTTTTTTCAAACCCGGTTTTTTTCTTTCTTTCTTACGGGCATCGCGCGTCAGCCAATCTTTGGCCTTGATCATTGGGCGCAGGGTGTCGTCATTTGCCATTAAGGCTTTGGCTAAACCATTTCTAACCGCTTCACATTGGGCTGATTTCCCGCCCCCTCGCACCAAAACGGAAACATTATAATCACGCTGGACTTTCAAAAATTTCAAAGGCTGAATGGCGACACTGGCCTGATCGGCGGTAAAATATTCCCCCGGCTTCATATTATTGATTATCATTTCGCCCGTGCCTTTCTTGTACAATCTAACTTGTGCGCACGCCGTTTTCCTTTTACCCATCGCTTTGACAAAACGGCCCTTAAAAAGGTCAAGTTTTGCCGTTTCTTCGCTGGATTCTTTTTTTTCATTTGGCATAAGCCGGTCTTAAGATTAGGAAATTTTTAATCTTTTCAAACGTTTAATTTGAAAAGTATTTTTCGGCAACATCTGTTTGACTGCTCGATACAGAACTGACTCCGGTTTTTTGGCAAGCAGATCTTTCATCTGTTTTTGTTTTAACCCGCCCGGATAGCCGGAATAATGGTAATATTTTTTTTGCACCGCTTTCTGGCCGGTAATCTTCAAAAGTTTTATATTTTTCACTTCTACGATATCACCCTGATCCAGCCGCGGCTCATAATCTGGTTTGTGTTTTCCGCAAAGCAGGCTGACTATTTTGGTCGCTAAACGGCCCGGAGCAATGTTCGCCGCGTCAAGGCGATGGATATTTCTTTGAATTGGTTTAGGCATAGGACATTATTGGATAAGCTCAATCTGTATGATTGGCGCTCCGTCGCCTTGGCGATTTTGCAATTTGGTCAGACGAGTAAAACCGCTCGGCCGATCGGCATACCTTTTTGATAAAACTTCAAAAGATTTTTTAACGGCGTTTTTTTGCGGCAAAAGGCTGATGACGCGCCGACGGGCGTTCAAATCGCCTTTTTTGGAAATCGTAATGATTTTTTCCACTAAAGAACGCACCACTTTGGCTTTTGTGGCCGTAGTTTTGACTTTTTCGTAGATAATAACGCTGGAAGCGAGATTCCTGAGCATCATTTCCCTTTCCCCTTTCGGACGACTGAAAATTGTTTTACTATTTAAATGTCTCATATTTTTTATTCAACGATTTTCCGCGGCCGGCCTCTTTTTTTCTTCGCCGGCTCTTCCGCGCCGGAAACTTCCGCGGAAATGTCCGGCGAAATTTCTTCGGTTTCCACTATTTCGGCTTGCGCCTGCTCGTCCGCCACCTCTTCCGCCGCGCGCCGATCCAAGTCCAAGACCTCAAATTGGCTGAGAATAATCTTGATCGCTTTTTTAAAAGCGTCTTCCGGGGAAATCGTGCCATCGGTACGGATTTTCAAAATCAATTTTTCCCAGTTGGTCATCTTGCCCACCCGGACATTTTCAATCTCAAATCCGACGGCCACGATCGGAGAAAAAATCGAATCAATTTCAATATAACCGATTTCTTTGGCGTGTTCTTCGCGATTCTCCACCATTTCATAGCCCAAGCCGTTTTTTGCCGTCGCTTCAATAAGCAATTGGCCGCTCGGATCCGTGATGGTGGCGATGGTTTGGTCCGGATTGGTGATTTCGCCCAAACCGTGGGCATCAAAATCCCCGGCTTTGACGATTTTTTCTCCCCGTTGTTCCAAACTGAGCTTAATCGGTTCATCGCCGTAAATTTTTAAACGAATTTTTTTGATATTCAATAATATTTCCAATATATCTTCTTTGACATTATTCAAGGTAGTGAACTCATGCGCAACGCCTTCAATTTTCACGCCGACAATCGCCCCGCCCGGCAAAGAAGAAATCAGTACCCGTCTTAAGGCATTGCCGATGGTGGTACCAAAACCCGGATAGCAGGGTTCAATAATGATTACTCCATCTTTTCGCGAATCACCGGCCTCATATCTAACATTTTTTGGCAGATCTATAGTGGTCATAATTTTTTATCCGGATTAGCCGGATGTTTATATTGGTAATGGAAAAATTAACGGGAATAATATTCCACAATCATCTGCGCGTTCACACCGATTTTTTCCAAATCTTCCGTTTTTGGCTCATGGAGCACTTTCCCTTCGGTTTTTTCCAGATCAAGATACAACCAGCTGGGTAAAATATTTTTCTTCATCTTTTCCTTCTGGGCTTGAAAATATTTTCCTCGTTTCAGCCGATCCTTTAAAACAATCAAATCACCGTCTTTCAAGCGGTAGGAAGGGATGCCGGCTTTTTTTCCATTAACCAAGACCAGGCCGTGGTTAACAATCTGGCGAGCTTGATCGCGGGAAGAAGCCAGACCAAGTCTAAAAACCGCGTTATCCAAGCGCATTTCCAATAATTTCAGCAGATTTTCACTGCTATTGCCTTTTTTATTCTGGGCGCGTTTTAAAACTAAACGAATATCATTCTCTAAAATACGATACATTTTCTTTGTCTTCTGTTTTTCGTTTAACTGGGCGCCATAATCGGAAGGCTTTTTCCGACCCTTCTGGCCATGTAAGCCGGGCGGATAATTTTTTTTCACCAAAGCGCATTTGCCGGTCTGGCATCTATCACCTTTCAAAAACAGCTTTTCCCCGATACGCCGGCACTGTTTGCATTTTGGATTCAAGTCTCTGGCCATATTTTTTTCAGACTTTTTTTTCTGGTTATATATTTTTAGGGGCTTGTATAGAACAGTAAACTAATTTACTGTTATATATATGCCCAAGTTGTTAAAAAATTCCAAGCTAC
>PCSD01000014.1 GCA_002771615.1 Candidatus Falkowbacteria bacterium CG23_combo_of_CG06-09_8_20_14_all_49_15 | reverse complement strand
CGGTATAAACGATATAAAGTGAAATCCGGTCCGATCGACTGGACCGGCTCAAGGAATAGGCCGATTTCCTTGAGCCGGCGCTGGTTCAGGTAAGCAAGGTCAGAAGGAGAAAAAGTGAAATTAAAATAATAAACCGGCAAAAAATCGGTCAAACGGCGGTATATCCGGTTCATGGCCAGGTCGTTGAAACGGCCATTGATGACTTTCCGCTCCGGAAAAAGTATCTTGTCGTGGTATTCGGTGATGACCACGGCGTTGTTCTCCGTGTACGCGATGACCATCTGCCATTCTTGCCTGGTTTTGTCCTGCTTCTGGCCGGCGTAAGCCAGGCCCTCTTCGGAACCGGAAAAAACAAAATTTATATTCAAATATATAATCACCACGACAAAAATGGCTTGCCAGGCGCGGATGACAAAGAGCCGGCGCGGGCGGGAAAAAAATTTCCGGTCGCCAAGCGGGAAAAATCGGCGCACCGCGAGCCAGCCCGACAAGCGGCTGATCAACAAGCTCGCGAAAGGCAGCCAGCCCAGATAAACCGGCAGCCAATAGCGGGTATAGGAATTGCCGATGGTGTGCCGGGTCTGATCCGGATTGTCAAAAAAGCGCCAACTGCCGTAATACAGGGTCAAGATCGCGCTCAAAACGAGAAAAATCAAGCCGAAGGCCCATTGCCGCTTTTTGATCCGGCCGGGACGCGCGAGCAAAAGCAGGGCGCCGGCCAGGCCCGGCCAAAAAATCCAGGGGAACATCGCGATAAAATAATATTTTACCATTTGCACGCTTTGGCGCGGCTTGAAACCGAAATGGAAGATAATGTCTTTTGTCCGGAGCAAATATTCGCGGCCGGCGCTTATCCAGTCCTTGGTCGGCGCGGCGGCGGCCAAATCCGCGCTCGCATCCTTCAAGGCGATGAGGGATTGGTTCATTTCCGGATAGCCCCCGAAATATGGAGATCCGAACAGGACCGTATTCCAATAGCAAGCGGGCCAGACAGCGAAACCGACGGCGGCCAAAAAAATCGTGATTTTGAGCAAAGTCGCGCGCCGGAAAGCGAAAAGACCGGAAAGCAGCAGGAGCGGCAAAATCCAGATCAGCTCGGAAGTCCGCACGGACACGGCCAGGCCAAGGAAAAGACCGGCGCCCCCGGGCCTGGCTATATCTGTCCAAACATTCAAGCGCGGCCGCGAGAAAAAAATATTCAACCGGTTTTTTATTGGCCAAGGGGCAGACGGCTTTGTTTCCGGAGCCGACCGCGACGCCAGCAAACATTTAGCCAGGAAATATAAACCGGCCAACAGCAAAGAAACGAATAAGACATTATGAAAAAGGCTGCGGACCGTATAGTAAAAATAAGGCGGCAGGGCGGCCAGGAGGAACATTGACACGAACGCGTTGGACCGGCCGAAAAAGAGCCGGATCAGGAGATAATAAAAAATCAGGCCGAACGCGCCGGCCAGCGCGGTGAAATACGGGATCAGCTGATATGAAGTCAGGCGGGAAAGCCAGCCGTAAATGAGCGGCAAGCCCAGGAAGCTTACCGGCTTGATCCAGCCCTGGTCGCTTTTCATGCTCCGCGGACGCATGATGTCCGCGGCGAGCAGGTTATATTTCTCAAAAATAGACAAACGGTTTTCCTGGCCGTATAATTTGGCAAAGATATAATTGGCATTCTCGTCCGGCGAGCCCCATTTGACAAAATCATCCGTCTGGGTCGCGCGGATATAAAGAATGGCGGACGCGGCAAAAACCGCGGCCAAAGCCAAAACCAAGGCCCAGCGCCACAGCTCGCCTTTTCCCGCTTTTGTTTCTTTCTCTTGATTAAGCGGCTCCCTGATATCGGCCATAAATTTATTTTCTGACCAAATATGCCAATCTGACAAATTTATCTTATCCTAACAGAAAAACTGGTATTTTTCAAACGCCTTGGCGCTTTGGCCGGTGAATGCTAAAATATATTCATCAAATGTTTGGCCAACATAAGAATAAGGAAGATAAATAAGAAAATAATTGATTGGTAATCAGGATTTAATCTGCTAATTAGCCATGCGTATGGATTGGTTTAAAAAAATTTTTTCTTACTATTATCTCTTAGCCCTGCTGTCTGCCCTTTCCCTGGCCAGCGGCTTGGTTTATTTTTTTTATCGCCTGAATCCGGCGGGGATCGTCCTGGCGCTGATTCTGGCTCTTGGCCTGTTGGCGGCTCTGAATCATTTTTTGCCGGAAACGAAAAATACCAACGCGCCGACGCCGCCCGCTCCAATTTTGACCAAATGGACCATCTGGCTCGGAGCCGCTTTCTTGTTTTGCGCCGCGGTCTCTTTCTTTTGGCTGGTCCGCGCGCGTACGGATGCGTCTTTGCTAACGCCCTGGTCCGCCGTTTCCCCGCTTTTTTTTCTTTTTTACGGCGCCGCCGCGCTTTTCCTGGGATTCTTAAGCGCCAAAATTTCTTCGCGCGCCGGTTGGCCGCTTTTCAGCCTGTTTTATTTTCTCGCCTTTTCCGCGGCCGCGATCGTATATAAAATTGGCTACGGCTTTGACCCTTTCATCCACCAAGCCGCGCTGGACGTGATTGACACGGACGGCCTGATTGAACCGAAAACTTTTTATTACCTCGGCCAATACGGTCTGGAAATAATCATCCACAAAATCACTTTCTTGCCCTTGCCGATTATTGACCGCTGGCTGGTGCCGGCTCTGGCCGCGATTTTTTTACCCTGGTCCCTCGGCCGCCGCGCGCCCGGGCCGTTGTCTTCCGATCTGTCCGGACGCTGGTTATCTTTATTGGGACTGCTCCTGCCATTTGGCATTTTTATCGTAACCACCCCCCAAAATCTGGCTTTTTTATTTTTGATTATTATCATCATCAATGGCTTAAGCCTTACCGACACGCGCCAGCTGGCCACCAACTACGGTTTGGCTCTGGCCGCTTTGATTACCCAGCCGATCGCCGGCCTGCCGGCCCTGAGCTTGATTATTTTCTTGCATATTTACCACAGCGACCAAACAAAAAAAGCCAAATTATTCCTTTCTGGCTTGGTTTCCGCCGGCGCCGCCTTGGCCCTGCCGGCCGCCTTTTTTCTTTTCCAGCGACCGGAAAAATTCAGCTGGCCCGGAAATTTCTGGAAAAGCATATTCCCGGCGCCAGTCTGGCCGGACAAAGAAAATGTTTTTTTGAACAGCTTGTATTTTTTCGGCGGCAACCGGCTTTGGATCTATCTGGCGCTGGTCGCGGCCGGCGCGGCGCTGGCTTTTTTCGCGCGCAAAGAAAAAATCTTCCGTCTCTATGCCCTGCTCGCCGGCCTGACCCTGGCCGCCGCCGGCCTGACCGCGACCTTGAATTTCTCTTTCCTGATCGCCTATGAACAAGGTGATTATCCCGCCCGCATCGCCCAGGCCGCGGGCCTGTTCTGCCTCCCTTTTGCCTGGCTCGCTTTCACTTGGTTCGGGAAAAAAATTGCGCGAGCGGAAAACCCCGCGCAATGCATTTGGCTGGCCGGTCTCAGCGCCCTTCTGGCCGCGTCCGCGTATCTAAGCTATCCGCGCCTGGATCGCTACCACAATGCCCGCGGCTGGAGCACGGGGGCGGATGATTTGCGCGCTGTCCAATTTATCCGGGAAAACGCCGGCGGCCGGAAATATCTGGTCCTGGCCAATCAGCAAGTCTCGGCCGCGGCCCTGCATCTGTCCGGCTTCGCGCCCTATTATGAAGCGAGAAATGCCTCAGGCCCGAAGGAAAAAATCTTTTACTACCCGATTCCGACCGGCGGTCCGCTCTATGAGATATATCTGAAAATGGTCTATGAACGCCCGAGCCGGAAAAACGCCTTGTCCGCGCTGGCCTTGGCGGACGCGGACGTCGTGTATTTTGTCCTGAATGACTACTGGTGGGCTTTCCCGAAAATCCGCGACGAGGCGAAATTGGCCGCGGATGAATTTCAAACGATCGCGGATAAAAAAATCTATGTTTTCAAATACGAAGCCGGCGCGGGTGAGTTGATCGAAAGAGCCGATTGATGCCATTTTTCCAATGCCTATCCGGCTCCGTAGTAAAAATTACCAAGGCTGGTAAACAAAATTCCTGCCCGCAAAACAAGAGCCTTTTTGGCTCTTGTTTTTTTTCCTCGCGAAGGAATCGTAATTTATCAGATTTATGTACGGATCAAAAACGATTGACCAGCCTGAGGCTATTCTTCAGACGGCGCGCTCTTTTCTTCTTCCTGCACATAAACCAGGCTGACTAAGGTTTGGTAGGACTCCTCCTTGCTGTTATTCTGGCCGATGGTGGCGGACAATGTGGTCCGGTCCTGCGCGAAATTGGCCAATTGAGCCTCGCCCGCGTCCATTTCCATGGTTTTTTTCCAACCATCCGCGACCAATTCGTTTTTGTACCGGGTGAACATCTGAGCCTGCGTTTCATCGGTGATATAAGCGACGCTGTAGCCGCTACCGACCTTGGAGGCCATAATGATCTTCGCGTCATCGGCCAGGACCAGATTATCCGGAAAGACGTCCGGCAGTTTCACTCCTTCCCCGCCGGAAAATTCCGCCTGCCCGTCTTCTGACTTGATCGTCACTTTGCCGCTTGCGGCGTCAACATCCACATCGCCGCCGCCAGCCGATTCCAGAGCTTTTTCCATATACTTTTCCGCAACTTTTTCGCCGCTGGTCTGGCTCAAGCCGCAACCGGCTAAACCCAGAGGCGCCAGGATCGCGGCCACGGCCGCTAACCGCTTGATTCTCATAATTTTTTCGCCATGAGTTAATTAGTTCTTGTTATAATATTATCTTAACGCAAAATGAATCATTAGTCTAATCTCCGCGCTGATCATGGCATTAGATCCGTGGTCTGAGACAAGACAAATAGCGCAAATACAATCCGCTGGCCATAAGACGATTGCCGATAAAAATATAATACAATACCCTATTCCTTGATCGGGCTCATCCGGCGCAAACGGCTGATGATCGGGGGTAGAACTTGCAGGACTTTATTAATTTCTTCCCTGGTATTGAGCTTGCCGATCGTAAAGCGGACACTGTTGTGCGCCACTTCCGTCTTGATGCCCATGGCCAAGAGGACATGCGAAGCGGTAAGGGAACCGGAAGCGCAGGCTGAACCGGTGGAAACCCCGATGCCGGCCAAATCCAAGGCGATGAGGGTGGACTCCCCTTCCACGCCCAAAAAGGAAAAATGGGCGTGTCCGGGCGCGGCTTGGCCGAGCGGAGTGTTTAAAATGACATTAGGAATGCTTTTCAGCACCCCTTTGACCAGCAGATCCCGCAATTTGGCGACAGACAAAGTGTTTTTTTTCTGTTCACGGCTGGGCTCGCCCATCTTCCCGGCTTGGCCGAGCAGGCGGATGGCCGCGCCCAGGCCGACAATGCCCGGCACGTTCAAAGTCCCGCTCCGCAGATTCCCTTCCTGATGTCCGCCGGTCTGGATGGCGGATAATCCCACTTTGGCGTTCTTATACAAGACGCCAACGCCTTTGGGTCCGTAGATCTTGTGTCCGGAAAAAGACAGGAGGTCAAAAAAATTCCCTTGCGCGCCGCAGTTGAAAAAATTGACGGCCTGGGTGGCGTCCGTATGGAACCACAGCGGGCGCTCTTTTTTCTCCCGATCGGCGAGCGGACGCGTGAGCCAGAGTTTGTGCCTCTTTTCCCTGGCTTTCCGGACAAGCTTGCCGATTTCGCGCACCGGCTGGAGGGCGCCGGTTTCCGAATTTACATACATCACGGACACCAGGACGGTCCGCTCATTGATTGCCGCCCGGATCGCGGCCGGATCAACGATCCCGTTTCCATTGACGGGCGCGAAAACCGCATTCACGCCTTCTTTTTCCAATTCGCGAATCGGCTCCAAAATGGAATCATGCTCAATCGCGCTGGTGATGATTTCCGGATCCGCCCAGCCCTGCGCGCGCAAATTTTTGACCAAGCCTTTGATGGCCAGATTATTCGCTTCCGTCGCGCCCGAAGTGAAGATGATTTCGCCGGGCTGGCAGTTGAAAAATTCCGCGATCCGTTCGCGGGCGATGTCCACCGCTTCCAGGGCCTGGCGGCCGCGCAAGTGCAAGGAAGCCGGATTGCCGAAATCCGCCTGCCAGAAAGGCGCCATGGCTTTCAAAACCTCGCGGTCCAGGGGGGTGGTCGCGCTGTGGTCAAAATAAATATATTTTTTGGCTGTCATATAAAATCAGATTAATCATTTATTAAACCGCCACCACTTCTTTCACTTCGGGGGCGTGTTTCTTGATCTCTTTTTCCACGCCTTGCGTGAGCGTCATTTGGGCCATCGGACAGGTGGCGCAATGGCCGGCCAAACGGACGCACGCCACGCCGGTTTCGGCATTGAAATCAACGAATTCAACATCGCCGCCGTCCATTTGCAGGGCTGGGCGGATGATTTCCAACGCGGCTTGAATTTTTTTCTCCACTTTTTCATTTGCCATAAAATTCATATTTTATTTATAATTATTGTAGGCTGGCTCCTGGCCTGCCTTCTTTACGAAAGGCTGGCGAATTATTTCTGAAAATTTTAACCGACAAAGCGATTTTTGTCGGTTTTTTTTGTCTTCATTTCTGGCCAGCCTGATACTTGGCGATGGCCGCGCGCATCGCTTCCACGCCCAGCATTGAACAATGGATTTTCAAATCCGGCAAGCCGCCCAATTCCCGGACAATGTCATCCTTTTCAATCTTCAAGGCCTGGTCCAGGGATTTGCCTTTGGCGATTTCCGTGAGAGCGGAAGACACGGCAATCGCCGCGGCGCAACCCAAGGTTTCAAACTTGATATCTTTGATCCGCCGGTCTCGGATTTTTAAATAGATCTTCATCACATCGCCGCAGACCGGATTGCCGACTTCGCCGACCGCGTCCGCGTCCGCCATTGACCCTTGGTTGCGCGGATGCTGGAAATGTTCAAGCACTTTTTCCGAATATGGCATATTATTTCATTCTATTATTATTCGCGTTTATTCGCTGTTGAGCATCACCTTAATATATGAATACTTCCGTGCCGATGGGCGTCCAGTCATAAAGCAATTTCGCCGGCCCCACGCCCAGGCGCACACAGCCGTGCGATACCGGTCTGCCCAGATGATCCGCGCCTTCTTTGGCGCCATTCGGCCATTCCGGCAGTTCGTGGATGCCGAAATAGCCGTTTTTGAGGCTCATCCACCAAGGCATCCACAGTCCGTAACTTGACCAAGCGCGCGGATGCTTGCCGTCAATCCGGAAATGCCCGACCGGCGTCCACATGCCTTTTTTTCCCGATGAAACCGGAAATTTACCCAAACGTACCTGGCCTAAAAAATAGGATAATTCCTGCCGGCCGAGATTGATTTCAATCCTTTTCTTTAAAATCGCGCCGTTGCCTTGCCGCGGGTCGTAACCGGCGGCGATTTCCTCTCCGTCTTTAAATCCGTCCTGATCCGTATCCGGATCCAAAATCTTTGTGCCAAAAGCTAATTCCAAGCGATCGGATAAAGCATCATGATCCTGATCATTATCCTCAAGTTTTACTGCTAAAGGATTATGCGGCGAAAAACCGGCGTTCAGCTCGGCCCAATCGCTGTAGCCGTCATTGTCCGTGTCCGGATTGTCCGGATCGGTTTGGTATATTCCCAGTTCGTCTTGATCCGGCACGCCGTCGCCGTCGCGATCCGGCAAATTGTTCGCGGAAGCCAAAACCGGCAAAAGAAACGCGAAGAACAGGATGGGAAAAATTTTCTTCATGAAAAACGCTGAATTTTTAGAGCAAATCACGCAAGCTCATGGTTTTCAAAGCCGCGGCCAAAGCGGCTTGCACCCGCGCAAGGACCTTGGTCGCGGCGCACTGGCCGCTCAAACGGCAATTCGTCCGGCCGTCCGGCCGCAAACAACGGAAAAGCGCGATATCCTTTTCCAGGGCAACCACCAGCTCATAAACCGTCAAAGACGGAGCCGGCTTGGCCAGCGCGTAGCCGCCCGCCGGCCCTTTCACGGCCCGGACCAGTTTTCCCTTTTTCAGCAAGCCAAAAATGTTTTCCAGATATTTCAAAGAAATCTTTTCTTGGGCCGCGATTTGCGCCAAAGAAGTGAGCTCACCGGGTTTTTGTTTAGCCAGATAAACAATCGCCCGCAGGCCGTATGTCGTGCGCGTGGAAAATTTCATATCAGCGGAATTGTTTATTGTCCTGTTTATATCCTACCGATTTACTTCGTATTAGAATAATAACATGACTCTTTTTTTTGTCAAGGCGGTAATTGCGAATTTTCCTTGACTGCGATA
>PCSD01000083.1 GCA_002771615.1 Candidatus Falkowbacteria bacterium CG23_combo_of_CG06-09_8_20_14_all_49_15 | reverse complement strand
TGAAAAAATACTAACTAAGTATTAGCGGTGCTATACAAGCCCCAAAAAAATTATTAAGGAAGCTAATTTTCCCGCCTTCTGAATGGCGGTGAAAAAATTCCTCATCTGGTTGTTTTTTAGGCAAAAAGAGATATCCTGCCGCGCCAAAAGCAAATTGTGCGGCAAATTTCTTTTCCTCATCCCCCCACTTCCTGGCTTATCATGCAAATAATATTCCAGGATTTGAAAACTTTCTTCTTGTCCAGGCTGGAATTTCTTTGATAGGGCCAGCCAGCTCAAAGCTATTTTTAGATCATCTTCAGTAATGAAGATTGAAGAAAGATCTATGTGGAATTTCTCCACTAGCCTTAGGGCGCAACCGCACCCATAAAAAAAAATCTTTTTTTCTTCCATCACTCCTCCTTTTTTTGTTTTTTAAATTATTTTAAGGAACAAAATCAAAATATTTTAATATTTTTTTTGATTATTGTCAATGTCCCTATTATATATTATAAATTTTATGTGTCAAGATAAAAATTAACTCTTCTTGCCAAATTTTCCATACTACTTTATAATAATTTCCAAAAGTTCAATCAGCCTATAACCCGCGGGTATCGTATAATGGTTATTATATTACCTTGCCAAGGTAGAGATACGGGTTCGATTCCCGTTACCCGCTCACTCTCGCAAACCTTTAAGATTAAAAAGTGCCTTAGCCATCAAGGCAGTGGCCGGAAAAAAAATGCGCAGAACCTGGCGGAAAGCCAAACCCAAAGAAGAAAAAATATTCCGCAGTAACAACTGGATCAACGCGCCCAGTGTTTGCGTTATTGGCGAAACCGGCGAACAATTGGGCGTCATGCCGATCGCGCAGGCCAAAAAATTGGCGGAAGAAGCCTTTCTGGACTTGGTGGAAGTCAATCCCAAGGCCGAGCCCCCGATTGTCAAAATTATGGATTTCGGACAATTTAAATATGAGCGGGAAAAGAAAAGCCAGAAGCAGAAAGCCGAGCAGAAAAAAGTTGACACCAAAGGCATCCGCCTTTCTTTCCGGATCAGCGACCATGATTTCAATATCCGCGCTGATCAGGCGGTCAAATTTATCGCCCGCGGCGATAAGCTGAAAGTGGAGCTTATTCTGAAAGGACGGGAAAAACAGCACGAAACCAAGGCCGCGGAATTACTGATGAATTTTGTCAAAAAAGTCGGCGAAAAAGGACAATTCCAGCTGGAGCAGGAAGACTTGACAAAGCAGAACGGAAGATATAGTATTATTTTGGTTAATAAAAAATAAAAGCATCAACATCCCAGGCTTAAAGAAAGACCTGTTTTTATTTACATTAATATTTATTTATTCTATTTGTTAATCATAATTGCCATATATGCCTAAGGTAAAAACCCACAAAGCCACCGCGAAAAGATTTACCATAACAAAAAAAAACAAAATAAAAGCGCGCAAAAGCGGACATGATCATTTTAATGCCCATGAGTCCGGCCGGATCGTTCGTCAAAAAAGGCTGGATATCAATTTAGATAAAGACCTGCATAAAACCATTAAATTTTTAATGCCTTACTAAATATGCCCAGAGTCAAAAGAGCCGTAACGCATGTCAAAAAAAGACATAAATTGCGGGAAAAAGCCAAAGGATATCGTTGGGGGCGGAAAAATCAGATAAAAAAAGCCAAAGAAGCGGTGGTGAAAGCCGGCGTTCACGCTTATAGCGACCGCCGAAAAAAGAAAAGAACTGCCCGCGCTTTGTGGCAAATAAGGATTAACGCCTTCGTCCGTCCGCTTGACCTTAATTACAGCCGTTTTTTGTACTTGCTCAAAAAAAACAAAATCAGTTTGGATCGCAAAGTTTTGGCGGAATTGGCGATTAAGCAACCAGCTATTTTGTCCAGCCTGATCAAGCAATTAAAAAAGTAAATTTAATTGACAGATTTTTTGTTTTGTTTTATAATGTAAACAGATGTCTATTTTTCAAGTAATTCAGATTATAACCGCCATATTGCTTATTGTCGTAATTCTTTTACAACAACGGGGCGCGGGCTTGTCGGGAATATTCGGAGGCAGTAATGATGTTTTCCGCACGAAAAGAGGCTTGGAAAAAATCCTTTTTATTGCCACGATTATCATTGCGATTATCTTTTTTCTCATATCTCTAGCTGGCGTAATCATCTGATACTTTGATAAAAAATAAATCTTCCTGCCCGGCGCCGGCCAAATTCTTAATTTTTGTGCTCTCAAGAGGAGAAAATTCATTTTATAAAAAAATCATGAAGTGGGCAGACAAATTGCGGCCCAAGCTTTTGTTTTTGCGCTCAGGCGCGGCCAAGGTGTCCCTTTCCGGCGGAAATCAAGCGGAGCTGGATAAAAAATTAGTTTTTTCCTTGGCCAAAAAAAGAATTCCCAGCTGGTCGCAATTTAAGCACTTAAAAATGTTTCTAAGCCGGCGGGAATTGTGGTTTATCCGCCTGTCGTTTCTGTTGATTACGCTTGCCCTCACTTTTCTTTTTTTTCAATATAGCCACGACCATTGGGTAAGCGGACCGGCGGTTGGCGGAGAATATTGCGAAGCCTTGATCGGCACTCCGAAATATATCAATCCGATTTACGCGAGCATTTCCGATTTAGACAGCGACCTGACCGCTTTGATTTTTTCCTCGCTCTTCCGCCGCGACGGCCAAGGCCAGCTTCAGCCCGATCTCGCGGAAAATATGGAAAAGAACGAGGATGGCCGGCAATACAAAATTAAAATCCGGTCAGACGCGGTTTGGCATGACGGACAACCATTAACAGTGGAGGATATAATCTTTACTTTCCAAGCCATCAAAGACAGCGAATATCATTCGCCTTTGCGGGCGTCCTTCACGGGCGTGGAAATCAGCCGGCCGACGGAAGACTCCGTCCAGTTCAGTCTGAATGAAGCTTATGCCGCCTTTCCCGAACTGCTAACGTTCGGCATTCTGCCCAAGGATATTTGGCAACTTATTCCGCCCGCCAATGCCACTTTGTCCGCCTTGAACCTTAAACCGATCGGATCCGGCCCGTTTAAATTCAAATCCTTGGTCAAAGACCAAAGCGGCCGTCTGCGGACCTACGAATTGGAGAGAAACAAGGACTATTACCAAAACGCCCCTTGGATAGCAACGGTCAGGTTTAAATTTTATCCTGCTTATGAGGAGGCCTTGTCCGCCTTGGCCGGCCAAGAATGCGACGGTTTAAGTTATCTGCCCTTCAACCGCCGGTCTGAGGTCGCCGCCGTCAACCAATTCAATTTTTATCTTCTGCGCCAGCCGCAGATCAACGCGATATTCTTTAATCTGAAATCCGGCGTGGGCGGGGAGCGGGCGGTGCGGCAAGCGCTGGCCCGCGCTTTACCGAAAAAATCCTTGGTCGCGGAAATTTTCGGAGATTATGCCCAAGCCATTGACGGGCCGATCCGGCCGGAAAGTTTCGCTTATAAGGATGATTTTTTAAAATATGAATATGACCCGGCGGCCGCGGCTTTAAGTCTGGAACAAGCCGGTTGGCGCCTGGCGACTATTACCGCGGAGCAAGTCAAGACGAGCCAAGAGCAAGCCAACGCGGATGATGAGACAGTCCGCGCGCCAGCAACGGAAGTATTATTTTTTGGTCCCGGCCTCTGGCGCCAAAAAGACGGCCGGTGGCTGAAGATCACTTTGAAAATGTCGGATCGCGGCGAGAATCTTGTCCTCGGGCAGGCTATTCAAAACGCCTGGGAAAAAATCGGAGTAAAAACGGTTTTGACCGGTTTGCCCGCGACTGAGATTGCCTCCCAAGTCATCAAAACCCGGGATTTTGAGGCCTTGCTTTATGGCTTTATGGTCGGCGCAGATCCGGATATATATCCGCTTTGGCATTCCAGCCAGATCGGCGAGAACGGACTGAACATCACCGGTTACAGCAATAAAGACGCGGATCAGCTCCTGGAAGACGCGCGCTTCGCGAACGATCAGTCTGTCCGGAAGGAAAAATACGGCCAATTTCAGGAAATCATTGCCGCGGATACGCCGGCGCTCTTCCTTTACACGGCCGCCTACACCTATCTGCAGGCCAAAAAAATCAAAGGTTTTGCTGTGGACGCAATTGTCGCTCCCTATAACCGCTTTGCCAATATCAATGACTGGTATATAAAAACTGCCGGAACTTGGCGTTAAATTATTATCCGTTTTTTTACCGGGAAAATTCAAACAAATTAAATTCGGGCGAGTGGCGAAACTGGTAGACGCGCTAGCTTCAGGAGCTAGTGATGGCAACATCTTGGAGGTTCAAGTCCTCTCTCGCCCACAATTGTCATTATTTAGCACGAATCTTTTTGCAAGAGATCGCCGCTAAACATTGCTTTTACCCGCAAAAAAAATTTTACAAAAAATTTTACTGTCCGGACGGACGCGCTGGTTGCCGCCCGCCGGCCAGATTTTATTAAAAATATAAATTAATCAAGAGGCCGAACCGCCTTGATGGGGAAATTTAATCCCGGCCGACTCCTCGCCCGGATTTCTGCCATCAGCCAGAACGGTTAATCTTTCATTTACGCCTAAAAAAGGCGAAAAACATTATTTATGATCACAAAATTCAAGGCCAAGGGCAAATCCTTCGGCCGACCAAGAACAGCCGCTGTCCGCGGCGCCAAAGAAGCTCCAGCCGCCACCGGTCCGAGCGGCCGAGGCAAACTAAAAATCGCCGTGATGGGCGGCCTGGAGGAAATCGGCCGCAATATGACGATGATGCAGTACGAGGATGAAATCATTATTATTGACATGGGTCTGCAATTTCCCGAGGAAGACATGCCGGGCATTGATTATATCATCCCCAATATTGCCTACCTGCAAGAAAGGAGAAATATGGTCAAAGCCGTCATTATCACCCACGGCCACATGGACCATATTGGCGGCATTCCTCATCTGATGGGCGAAATCGGCAACCCGCCGATGTTTATGGGCAAACTGACGGCCGGCTTAGTCCGAAAAAGAGTGGAAGAATTCCAAAAATGCCCGGCTTTGCGGATCACGGAAATCAATGAAAAATCCAATTTGAAAATCAGCCGCTCTTTCAGCGTGGAATTTCTGCGCGTCAATCATTCCATCCCGGACAGCTTTGCCGTCATCATCCATACGCCGATCGGAACGGTCATTCACACCGGCGATTTCAAGATCGACTATACGCCGGTGAACGATCAACCGGCGGATCTGAACCGCATCGCCCAAATCGGCGGCCAAGGCATCATGCTGCTCATGGCCGATTCCACCGACGCCAGCCATCCCGGCTACCAAATTTCCGAATCCGCGATCGGCGTGGAAATTGACCGCTTATTTGAAAAAATTAACGGCCGGATCATCATCGGCACTTTCGCTTCCCAGATTAGCCGCTTGCAAAAAATGTTTGATTTAGCCGAAAAATATGGCCGCCGAGTCTATCTGCAAGGGCGCTCCATGAATAACAACGTGGAAATCGCCCACCAAATCGGCTACCTGAAATTCAATCCGCGGCTCTTGGCCAACGATGCTGAATTCCAGCATCTGCCGGACAACAAGATCATCATCATCGGCACGGGCGCGCAAGGCGAAAGCAACGCTTTCCTGATGCGCGTGGTCAGCGGCGAACACCGCCAAGTCCAGCTGAAACCGGGTGATACGGTCATTTTTTCCTCGTCGGTGATTCCCGGCAACGAACGGAGCATCCAAGGCTTGAAAGATATGATCGCCCGCCAAGGCGCGAATATCATCCATTACGAGATGATGGACGTGCACGCCGGCGGACACGCCAAACAGAACGACTTAAAGCTGATGATGCGCCTGCTCCAGCCAAAATTTTTCATGCCGATCGAAGGCCATCACTACATGCTGCGCTTGCATGCCGAACTGGCGGAACAAGTCGGCATTCAAAAAGAAAATATTTTTATCGCCGACAATGGCCAAGTGGTGGAATTTTCCCGCGCAGGCGGACAACCGGTGGGTCGCTTGACCAACGAGCGCTTGCCGGCGGATTATGTTATGGTGGACGGCCTGGGCGTGGGTGACGTTTCCAACATCGTCCTCCGCGATCGGCGCGTTATGGCCGACGACGGCATGATCGTCATTATCGCGACCATTGATTCCAAGGCCGGCGACACGATCGGCAATCCGGATATCATTTCCCGCGGCTTCGTTTATATGAAAGAAAACAAGGAACTGATTGAAAAAACCCGGATGCGCGTGAAAAAAATGGTCAAGGAAAACGATCTGCGCACCCCGGCCGCTGACGATTACATAAAAAATAAAATTCGCAACGAAATCGGACAGTTTCTTTTCGTGCAGACCAAGCGCCGGCCCATGGTTCTGCCGGTCCTTATTCGGGTTTAAGACGGATCACCGGCGCCGCCGAGACTAAACATTCTAAAACTAAAAATATCTCTTTTCCGTTAAAAAACTACCAAAAAAATAAGCGCGGAAAAAGATTCGGTTCGCCGGCGAGCGGACGGCCAGCTCGCTTGGCCCGTTCCTTGGCCCGAAGCGCCGCGACCGGCCTGCTTTTTTTTCTCAAAGCGCTGGTCTTGGTTTTCGGCCTGATCCGGTGGTTTTTGGTTTTATTTATTTTCCGCCCGCTAATTTTTTTGGAACGCTTTTTCTTCCGTCATTTCCTGGTTAAATTTTATTGCCGCTACCTGGAATGGCTTAATCGTTTAGGCTGGCAAGGCTTTCGGCACAATTCCGTTTTTTTCATTTTTTCCCAGAAGCTAATCCATATCGTGGTCGTGCTGGTCTGCCTCAGTCTGGCGGCCGCGAATGTTTTTTCCCGGCCGGCCGCCATCGCCTATAGCGGCGAGCAAAAAACGATCATTGCCAGCCTGGTTGAAAGCGAATTCGGCAGTTTGGAGGAAGAAGAACTGGTGGTGGAATTTTTTGACCAGGAAGAAGTTATTTCCGAAACGCAGCAGAAATATCTGGACAACCTGTCTGTTTTGGACGGCGGACCGCGCCAGCCGGGCGCGGAAGAGGCCGAAGACAATCAAGTCTTGGTCGTGTCCGAAAACGGCGAATCCGTCATCAAGCCGGATATCGCGGCCACGGAAAAAATCAAGCGTCCGCGCCAAGAAATAATTGAATATGTGGTCCAGCCCGGGGATACGGTCAGCACCATCGCCCAGGAATTTGAAATCAGCGTCAACACCATCCTCTGGGAAAATGACCTCAGCGCTTACAGCATCATCCGACCGGGTGACAAATTGGCCATCTTGCCTATGACCGGATTAACGCACAAAGTGGCCAAGAACGAGACTTTGGGAAAAATCGCGAATAAATATAAAATCAGCGAAGAAGAAATCAAGACCGCGAATAATTTGCAAGATGAACAGACTTTGGCGATTGGCCAGAAGCTGATCATTCCCGGCGGTCGCAAGATCATAACGCCGCGACCGACGTCTTTGGCTGGCAACGCCAGTCCGACGACCGGCGGAATCAAACCGGACGCCAAAACACCGGTCAGCGGGGCAAAAATGAATTGGCCGACCGTGGGGAAAAGAATCACCCAATATTTTTCTTGGCGCCATTACGCCATTGACATCGCCAATAAGATCGGTACGCCGATTTACGCGGCGGAAGCCGGTACGATTGAAGTGGCCGGCTGGGGAACCGGCTATGGCAACCAGATCCTCATTAACCACGGCAACGGGAAAAAAACCCGTTATGCCCACATGTCCGCTTTCTATGCCAAGGCCGGCGACCAAGTGGCCAAAGGCGAAGCGATCGGCGCCATGGGATCAACCGGCTGGTCAACCGGTCCGCATCTCCATTTTGAATTGATTATCAACGGCGTCAAAGTCAACCCTCTAAATTATCTGCAATAATATGATCAGTATTATTTTAGGTCTTTTGATCGCCGCGGCCGGGCTGCTCATGGTGGTCAAGTCGGAATCTTTATACGATAATTTCGGCTCTATTGAATTTTTTGAAAGATATTTCCACCTCCAAGGCGGCGGGCGTTTCGGCTATAAACTGATCGGAATAATGATTATTTTTATCGGCATATTGATGTTCACTCATCTGCTAAGCGGCTTTCTCTTGTGGATCCTCGGGCCGATGATCCGCGTGATGGGCGGTCCGCCAGAATAAATTTATTTTTTCGGGCTGTTAGCTCAGTTGGTAGAGCATCGCGTTTGCAACGCGGGGGTCAAGGGTTCGAATCCCTTACAGTCCACCAAATTGAATTAGTCACCTCGCTCGGGGCTTCGCCCCTCGCTTCGGCGGGCAGTTTTGCGAGCAAATCAAAGGGTTTTTTGAAATCAATTTCCAG
>PCSD01000111.1 GCA_002771615.1 Candidatus Falkowbacteria bacterium CG23_combo_of_CG06-09_8_20_14_all_49_15 | reverse complement strand
TAGAGATAAAATTAAATAAAAAATTAATTTATATCTCTATTCTACCATATTTTAGCTAAAAAATTAAGTTGTTTTTACACATTAACTAATTAATTGCTTAACTAATAAATTTTAAAATTAAAAAGATAACCGATAATCAAAGGTTATCAGGAAAAAAATATGAGTAAAATATTAGGTATTGATCTGGGTACGACAAATTCCGCCATGGCGATCATTGAAGGCGGCAAGCCGAAAATCATTGAAAACGCGGAAGGCGCGCGCACGACCCCGTCGATCGTGGCGATTTCCAAGACCGGCGAACGGCTCGTCGGACAGGCGGCCAAGCGGCAGGCGGTGACTAATCCGGAAAATACGATTTTTGAGATGAAAAGATTGATCGGCCGGCGTTTTGATGAAGCGGAAGTCCAGCGCGATCAAAAGACCATGCCTTATAAGATCAGCCAGTCCGGCGAGGGCATCAAGATCCTGATGGGCGGAAAAGAATATACCCCGCAGGAAATTTCCGCCATGGTGCTTGGCAAGCTGAAAGCCGACGCGGAAGCGCGCCTGGGCGAAAAGATTACGGAAGCGGTCATCACGGTGCCGGCTTATTTTAATGATGCCCAGCGCCAAGCCACCAAGGACGCGGGCAAGATCGCCGGCTTGGAAGTGAAAAGGATTATCAACGAACCGACCGCGGCGGCTTTGGCGTACGGTTTTGAAAAGAAAAAGGGCCAGCAGATTGCCGTCTATGATTTGGGCGGCGGCACTTTTGACATTTCCATTTTGGATGTTTCCGAAGATACTGTGGAGGTTAAGTCAACCAATGGCGACACGCATTTGGGCGGTGCGGATTTTGACCAGCGAATTTTCAATTGGATCGTGGAGGAATTCAAGAAAGATCAGGGCATTGACTTGTCCAAAGATACTCTGGCCAAACAGCGGATTAAGGAGGCGGCGGAAAAAGCCAAGATTGAGCTGTCCAGCGCCGCGGAAACGGAAATCAATCAGCCTTTCATTACCGTCGGCGCGGATGGGCCAAAACATCTGGTCATGAAGATGACCCGCGCCCAATTGGAGGAATTAGTCGGAGATTTGGTGACAAAAACCTTGGAACCGTGCCGGGCGGCCATGAAAGACGCCGGCTTGACGGTCAAGGATATTGAGGAAGTCGTTTTGGTCGGAGGCATGACCCGCATGCCGTTGGTGCAAAAGACGGCTAAAGAGTTCTTTCAGCGGGAGCCGAATTTATCGGTTAATCCGGACGAAGTCGTGGCTTTGGGCGCGGCGGTGCAAGGCGGGGTTCTCCAGGGCGATGTCAAAGACGTTCTCCTGTTGGATGTGACGCCCCTGACTTTGGGTATTGAAACTTTGGGCGGAGTAATGACGCCTTTGATTGAGCGTAATACGACCATTCCCACTTCCAAAACGCAAGTTTTTTCCACGGCCGCGGACAGCCAAACCAGCGTGGAAATCCATGTTTTGCAGGGCGAAAGGCCGCTGGCGGCGGATAACAAGACTTTGGGACGCTTTATGCTGGACGGCATACCGCCCGCGCCGCGCGGCGTTCCGCAAGTGGAAGTCTCTTTTGATATTGACGCGAACGGAATTTTAAACGTCAAAGCCAAAGACAAGGCGACCAATAAAGAGCAGAAGATAATGATCACCGCGTCTTCCGGCTTGTCTAAAGAAGAAGTGGAAAAAATGCGCCAGGAAGCGGAAGCGCACGCGGCGGAGGATAAGCAGAAGAAAGAATTGATTGAGATGAAAAATCAGGCGGACGGAGTGATTTTCCAGACAGAAAAGCTGATTCGGGAATCCGGCGATAAAATCAAACCAGAAGATAAAAAAGAGCTGGAAGAAAAAATTGACGCTTTAAAAAAAGTCAAAGATGGCGCCAACCGAGATGAAATCAAAGCGAAGCTGGATGAGATGATGGCTTTGGCGCAGAAAATCGGTGCGGCCATGTACCAGCAGACCGCCGGTTCCACGGCCGGCCAGGCCGGCCAGCCTGGGCCGGAAAATAATGAGCCGCCCAAAGGAGACCAGGGTCCGGTGGAAGGTGAATTTGAAGAGAAAAAATAAACTTGTGGTTTTTTCGGTTTATGTTATAGTGCTAGCGTTTCCATAGGTTTTCCGAAATAATTTTTTGGAAAACCGCTTGGAAAAACTAGAACATAAAAAAAGGAGGAAAAAAATGAAAAGAAATTACGGAACACAAGTTTGGACAAAAAAGTCGGTATTGGTCAGACAAGAATTTGCCGACAAAGCGCAGGAAAAATTCGGCGTAAAAAGCCTGGCCTTGTTGGCCGACCATCTCCAGTTAGAGTTTGACGTCTTGTCTGCAAAAACAGACGAAGAAATTCTTATTTCCCTGGTCGGCGACGAGCAGAACATCAATTTTTTCCTTTCCCTGACCAAGGGGAAAGCGGTAGAATAGGAACATAACCAGGGCGGAAGTGATTTCGCCCTGTAATTTTTTCCAGAATAAGTTATAATAAGCAAAGAAGTTAAGATACAAGATAAATTTATGAATCAAGGGGAAAACAAACAGGAGATTAAGATCGCGGATAATCTGCCGGGCGCGGAATACGCCAACGCTATGCAGATCAACCATAATCAGGACGAATTCCAGCTGTTTTTTTTGAACATCGCGGGTTTGAGCGGCCGGGTGGTCGGAAAAATTATCACCTCGCCCGGCCATTGTAAAAAAATGATCGCGGCGCTCTCGGAAAATTTGCGGCGTTATGAGGAACGTTTCGGTCCGATTAAGCAAGCGCCGGACGCGGAAAGAGAGATTGGTTTTAAAGGTTAAGAGCAGCGAAGAGCTCGTATTGAGAGCTAATCCGCTCATCACGAATGAATAATTTTTTATTCGTGATGCGCGATTTTCGTATGCATTCGCGGGTTAGTATTATTTTATGGGAAAAGATTATTATAAAATATTGGGCGTGGAAAAAAATGCCAGTCCGGAAGAGATAAAAAAAGCCTTCCGACTGAAAGCGCACCAGTTCCATCCGGATAAAGCCGGGGGCGATGAGGCGAAATTTAAGGAAATCAACGAAGCGTATCAAGTGTTGGGTGATCAGAAAAAAAGAGAGCAATATGACCGCTTCGGTTCCACTTTTGAACAGGCCCAAAGCCAGGGCGGCTTCGGCGGTTTTGAAGGTTTCCGCGATTTTTCCGGCTTTGCCAACGGTTTTAACGTTAATATGGATGACCTGGGCGATATTTTCGGCGGATTGGGCGATATTTTCGGTTTTGACGGCCGCCGTTCCGGCCGTTCCGGCCGCGCGCGCGCCGGACGCGATTTGTCCATGTCCATCACGATTGATTTCCCGGAAGCAATTTTTGGCACGGAAAAGGAAATTGTATTTAAACGAAACAGTCGTTGCGGTCATTGCCAGGGCCTTGGTTATGACCCGGACAGCCCGGTGGAAAATTGCCGCCATTGCGGCGGCCGCGGGCAGGTTAAGCATTCTTCCCGCACGATATTCGGCAACGTGGAAATGCAGTCTGTCTGCCCGGTTTGCCACGGCGCTGGCCGAATACACACCAAAGTCTGCGCGTCTTGCGGCGGCCAGGGTCGGATCCAGGAAAATGCCCGTTTAACTGTCAAGATTCCGTCCGGCATTGACAACAATGAAACGATCCGCCTGCGTGGCCAAGGCGAAGCCGGAGAGGCTGGCGCGGCCGCGGGCGATTTATATCTGCGCGTTTTAGTCAAATCCGATGTTCGTTTTACCCGCGAAGGAGAGAATATTTTTTCCAATGTTTACCTAACTTTCAGCCAGGCGGCTTTGGGCGCGAAGATTGATGCTGAGACAGTGGACGGTCCGGTTTCCCTGAAAATTCCGGAAGGCACCCAGTCCGGTACGGTTTTCAAATTAAAAGGCCGAGGCGCTTTCCGCCTCCATGGCCGCGGCCGCGGAGACCATTTTGTGACCGCGCAGGTGAAAACCCCGACTCGTTTAAGCCGGCGGCAAAAAGAATTGCTCGGACAATTAGCCGCGGAAAATTAATCACAAATTTTTTATGCCGGAAAATTTTTGTTTACCCAAGCTTAAGCCGGATGCTGAAGGCCGGAATGAACCAGCCAAGCCGAATCTTTATATCGGCCGACTATTGAAAGAAATAAAGTTTTTTTTGGAGCCAGAAAACCAGCATATTTTAAAAGCAACGGCTTCGGCCGTAAATAAAAATGATCCGGACTGGGCGAATTTAAGCAAGGACATAGTGAAATTGCGAGACGGTACTAATTTTTTGATTAATGTCTTGTCAGCCGCCATTAAGACAACGATGAAATTAAACGAACAAGAAGCGGACGAGGCGAAAAATATTATCACTCGGCAGATAGAATATATAAAAAAGAAATTTTTTTGGGATTTCTTCCATTTGGATCTAATCGGCCGGCGCCATCCGGACGCGGCCGGCCATGATTTTTCCAAGGCAGAGCAAAGCGGTCTTTTTCCCGACCTGCTCTCCCCAAAAAAAGCGCGGACAAAACCGGTCGGAAAAAAAATTAAAGATCCAGCTCGGCGCGGCGGGCCGCGCGTGATTGAAAGTCCTCATTACGCGGATAAAAATTTTAAAACTTTTCTCGAGCTTTCCCATCCGGATAATGATCGGTCGGACGGCAGGAGTTAATTAGTTATTAATCGTCTGCGGACGTCGAAAATAAATATGCGCAAAAATTTGATAATTTTTTTGTTCACCTTATTATTTTGGCAAGCGTTAGTCTTTCCCGGTCTCTTAAATTCCGACCCGGGGCCGGCCGTGGCGGATAGCCTCCGTTTGGATGACCAAGAGGCGACGATTTTGGCGATCCAGAAAGTCTTGCCGGCCGTGGTTAGCATTGTCATTTACGGCGCAGACCGAGTGACGCAACAGGTTTTGCCGGACGGGCAGATCAAGACGGAAAAGAAGAAACAACTCATCGGTTATGGCACCGGTTTTCTGGTGACGGCTGACGGCTTGATTATGACCAATAAGCATGTGGTGGACGAGGCGCCGGCCGAAGAAGCGCAGTTCCGGATCATCTTATACAGCGGCCAGGAATATTACGCCCAATTGATCAGCCGCGACCCCATTTACGATTTGGCCATCTTAAAGATTTTTGATAAAAATTTGCCTTTTGTGGAGCTGGGCGACAGCGCGCGGCTGATGGTTGGCTCAACCGTGATCGCGATCGGCAATGCCTTGGGTCGTTATCAGCACAGCGCGGCCAAGGGCATTGTGAGCGGTTTGGGACGGAGCGTCCTGGCTTCGGATCAAGCCGGTCAGAACGAAGTGCTGGACAATGTCATCCAGACCGACGCCAACATCAACCTGGGCAATTCCGGCGGACCGCTAATCAACTTGGCCGGACAGGTGGTCGGCATCAACGCGGCCTTGGATGAGGGCGGGCAGGGCATCGGCCTGGCCATCCCGATCAACGACGCGCGCGGCGCGATCAACAGCGTCAAACAGAAAGGCTATATCGCTCGGCCGCGTCTGGGCTTGCGCTATCTGATGCTTACGCCGCAGATTGCCCGTGATCACAATTTGCCGGTGATGAGCGGCGCCTGGATCACTTCCGAGGATCCGGCCGCGCCGGCTGTTATCCCGGATTCGCCGGCGGACAAGGCTGGTTTGCGGGCCGGCGACATCATCCTGGAAATCAACGGCCTTAAAGTGGCCGGAGGCAATTCTTTGCTCTCCGTGATCCAAAAGTACAAGCCGGGAGACAAGATCGGCCTTCGTGTCCAGCGAGGCGAAAAAATCATGGTTGTGCTTGTAATTTTAGAGGAATTTAGATAAACTAAGAGTATTCTCATAAAAAAATTAAAGTTATCCACAACCAGATACTTGCGAAAATAGTTTTTCTAAATATAATATAAAAAATAAAAGAGCTGTTTTTATCCGTAAAAAATGTTATTATTCCGTTTATGATTGAAATTAGCCATTTAACGAAAAAAATCGGCCGAAGTGTCATTTTGGATGATATTTCTTTTTCCGTAAGAAAAGGAGAAGTGCTCGGCTTTCTCGGTCCGAACGGCGCGGGCAAATCCACGACCATGAAAATCATCACTTCTTTCTGGTCGCCAACGGCCGGTTCTGTCAAAATTGCCGGTTTGGACGCGGCCACGGACAGCTTGGCGACGCGCCGTTTGATCGGCTATCTGCCGGAAACCGTGCCTCTTTACGAAGAAATGCGGGTTTATGAATATCTGAAGTTTATTGCGGAAATCCGGGGTTTGGAAAAGGATAGGATCAAAGATCGTTTGCGCGCGGTCGCGGAGCAATGCGGACTGCGGACCGTGATGCGCCAGCCGATTGAGGAATTGTCCAAAGGCTACCGGCAGAGGGTGGGTTTGGCCCAGGCCATCATGCACGAACCGGAAATATTAATTTTGGACGAACCAACCACCGGTCTTGATCCCAACCAGATTGTGGAAATTCGGGAATTGATCAAAACTATCGGCCGTGAAAAAACCGTGATTTTTTCCACGCATATCCTGGGCGAAGTTAGTGCTACTTGCGACCGGGCCATCATTATCAACAAGGGACGGTTGGCCGGCGAAGGCAGTCCGCAGGAATTGGCGGCCAAAGCCGGTGCCAAAGAGTTGATTTATGCGAAGATCAAGGGGCCGCGCGCGGACGTGGAAAAAAGCTTAGCCGCTTTGGAAAACGCGGTTAATGTGACCGTTACCGATCAGGAAAGCGCGGATATTTTCGGTTACGAAATTGAGCCCAGAGCCGGCGTGGATTTGCGGGAAAGTTTGTCTCAGGCGGTTATGAAGCAGGGTTGGAGCATCCTTGAATTCAATAAAAAGAAAATATCTTTGGAAGACGTATTCCGGGAATTGACGAAATGACTTGGAAATTTCCGATATTATATTTATCGTCATGTTTTTTATAATTTCATCTAAAGATTTTTATATTAATAAATATATATATTTTGCTTAAGCAGTTTGATATTGAAAATTAATCATGATCTCATGAGTAAAGATTATTTAAAAACCATATATATTTTATTTAAAAAAGAGCTTTGGTCGTATTTTAATTCTCCGATTGCCTATATCTTCATCGGCGTTTTTCTGGTGGTCGGCAATTGGCTTTTTTTCAACGCTTTTTTCCTGATCGGCCAAGCCAGCCTGCGCAATTATTTCGCGCTTTTGCCGTGGATTTTCCTTTTTCTCGCGCCAGCCTTGACCATGCGTCTTTGGGCGGAAGAAAAAAAGTCCGGCACGATTGAATTCCTCCTGACTTTGCCGATTACGGATTGGCAAGCGGTACTGGGGAAATTTTTCGGCGCTTTGGCTTTTTTGGCCATTGCTTTGAGTCTGACTTTTACTTTGCCTTTAACCGTGGCGTTCTCGGGCAATTTGGATTTCGGGCCGGTGCTGGGCGGCTATCTGGCCGCTCTGCTTTTGGGCGGAGCTTATCTCGCGCTGGGTTTGTTTATTTCCAGCCTGACCAAAAACCAGATCATCGCTTTTGTTTTGTCCCTGGCCGCAAGCTTTTTGGCTTTCATCATCGGCGCCGATTTCGTCCTTCTGAGCGCGCCGCAGATTTTCCAGCCCCTTATGCAGTTTCTCGGTTTAGGCAGCCATTTTTACAATGTGGCCAAGGGCATTATTGATACCCGGGATATTATTTATTACGGCGCGTTCATCTATTTATTCCTGATGCTTAATACTCGGGCGCTCGCCGGCCGGGGAGGAAAGTAAACCGAAGCTGTCCGAAAAAATTGGTCAACGCGCAAAAAACCCGGTTGTTGGATAAATTATTTGTTGTTATATGGATATGAAAAGACAATCAAGAAAAAAAACCGAAGCCGGAATCAGCATTGTTCTGATCATCGGCATTTTGGCGGTCGTGAATTTTTTTTCTTATCAAACCTTTGCTCGTTTTGATTTAACCGCCAATCGTGATTATTCCATTGCTCCGGCTTCTCGCCAATTGGCCGCCGGCCTGGACGACCTGGTTAGCATCAAAGTTTTTTTTTCCGAGCCTTTGCCGCCGGAATACATCACCCTGAAAAGGGACGTAACGGATATTCTGGATGAATACCGCGTTTACAGCCGCGGGCAGATTAAAGTCGTTTATCTCAATCCTTTAGCGGATGAAAACGTGGAAAGGGAAGCGATGATGCTCGGTATCCCGGCCATCCAGTTTAATTCCTATGCCAAAGATAAATATGAAATCGTCAAAGGCTATCTGGGCATCGCCGTGATCAAAGGCGCTCGCTCCGAAATTATTCCGGTTGTCCAGAATACGGGCAATTTGGAATACCAGATCAGCCTGGCCGTGAAAAAAGTAACCAGCCAGAGCCGGCCGGAGATTGCTTTGGTAAAAAGCCATGGTGCCTTGAGTGCCGAGGGAGAAATCAGCGCCGCGGTCAAACAATTACAAGAATTATATGAAGTTAAGAATATTGATCTTAAGACGGAGGAAATTCCCACAACGGCCTTGGCTCTGATCATTGCCGGTCCGAAAGAAGCTTTCGCGGACGCGGAGTTGAAAAAAATCGATCATTTTTTTCTGGCCGGCAAATCCCTGCTGGTCCTGTGGGACGGCGTGAAAGTCGGCGAAGGCTTGAGTGCCGAGAAAAATCCGGCCGGTCTGAATACGATTTTGGAAAAATACGGCCTTCGCGTCAATGAAGATTTGGTCCTGGATCGTGCGGCCGGCATGGCCAGCTTTTCCCAGGGCTTTTTCGCTTTTACCTTGCCCTATCCTTATTGGCCGAAAATCACCAAAAACGGCTTGAACCAGGAAAACGCTGCCGTCAGCCGTCTGGAATCGGTCGTCCTTCCCTGGACCAGCAGTTTGAATATCAAATCTGATATTTTGACGGATAAAACCAGAGTGGACATTCTGGTCAAGACCAGTCCGGATTCCTGGCGTTTGACCGATAACTTCAACCTTTCCCCGCAACAGAATTTTTCTCCGACCGGCGGTCAAGGTAGCCAGGATGTCGTTGTTTATCTCGAGGGACATTTTTCCAGCGCTTTCGGGGAAGAAAGTACGGACCAGGGACGTCTGATTGTGGCCGGAGACAGTGATTTTTTAACTGATCGAATCGCCGCCAACATGCCGGATAATTTGATTTTTTTCCAGAATCTCGTTGATGTTCTCGCCTTGGATGATGATCTGATCAAGATTCGCTCCAAGGGCGTGTCAGAGCGGCCGATCCGGATTTTGTCCGATGGCGCGCGCAATTTCCTCCGCTATGGCAATATTTTTGCTTTAACTTTGATTGTGATTATTTTCGGTTTTACCCGTTATTATTTTCGGCGCCGGACGCGCTTCGCGGATGAATTGTGAGCGCGGCTCGCAGACGACAGTCGGCTGGGCCAACAAAGATAATTTTTAAACATAAACGCCGATAGCGGCTAACTCAAAGATTATGAGCAGAAAAAATTTGTTTTTAGGAGGCGTATTGATCGTTCTTTTGGCCATCGTTTATGTTTCTCAGGGACCTTGGCGCGCGTGGCGGGAAAATATCGCCCAACCCCAGAATTTTCTGGCCGTGCTTAAAGAAGCGGAAATTGACCGGGTGGAAATCAAACACCCGGATCAAGCGGTAGTCCTGGCCAAAGCCGGGGATAAATGGAAAGTCGGGGGGACTAAGTCGCTTTTTATTAAGGATAGTTTGGCTCTTTCTTTGGCCAGCGCCTTGAAGGAAGCCGCGTCCGCGGCCATGGAAGAAGCGAGCCGCAACGAAGAAAACAAAAAAGATCTGGGCACAGACCAAAGCGGGGCCGAAGTCAAAGTTTTTGTCGGAGACAATTTATTGGCGGATTTTTATGTCGGCATGATCGGCCAGGATTACGCGAGTACTTACGTTTCTTTGGCCGGACAAAGTGAAACATATCTATTAAAAACGAATATCCACTCCCTGTTTTACGAAAAGAATTGGCCGGATTTGGCGATTTTTTCCGCTGACCCGGAGCAGATCAGCAAAATTCGCTGCCAATATCCGGATCGGGAATTTACCGTGGAAAAGAAAGATGGCAGTTGGCAAGGGGTTTTGCCTTACCGTTTTCCCGTCAATCAGGAAAAAATCCAGCCCCTCGTGGATTTGATGGCGAAAATGACCGCGGTCCAAGCTCCATTTGAGCAATCTTTCGCCGGCACCGGCCTGGAAAAGCATTTAATTATCGTCCAAGCCGCCGGTGAGAACATGGATAACACGATTATGGTCGGCGAAGAACAAGACGGGCTTTTTTACGCGAAACGTGGCGACAGCGACAATATCTATCTGATTGCCAAGGAAGATAAGGAAAAACTGGAAACCAGCATCCGGTTTTTGCGCTAAAATATCATTTTTTTCAAGCGCCTGAAAATTTTTCAGGCGCTTTTGTGTTTTTTGCGAGATATGATATAATATCCTATGTATCTGTCTATTTTTAGGTTTTAGACAAATCCGGGCGGAGAAAAGCGTCCGGGAAAAAAATATGCAATACGATTTTTTGACGATTGGCGGCGCCACGGAAGACATTACGGTTTACACTCAAGACGGAATAATCATTGAGAACAAAAAGGATCTTTTGCGACCCCGTCTTTTCGCTTTTGAATACGGGGCGAAAATGAAAGTCGACAATGCTTATTCCACTTTCGGCGGCGGCGCGGCCAACGCGGCTGTCTGTTTGGCCCGGTTCGGATTTAAAGTGGCCAGCTTGGTGGCGGTCGGCGACGATATCCGCGGCCGGCAAATTCTAAAAAATTTAAAAAGTCGGCAGGTTGATTGCCGCTCGGCCCAGATTTATCCTGGAGCGCCCAGCGGTTTTTCTTTTTTGCTGGTCGGACCGGGGGGCGAACACGTGGTTTTTTCCAATCGCGCGGCCAATCAGAATCTGTCCATCGGCGTCCGGGAACAGGGTTTGATCCGGCGCGCCAAGTGGGTTTATTTGACGTCTTTATCCGGAAACTGGCAGGCCGCGCTGGCCGGAATTTTTTCCGCGCCGCCGGCTCAGATTGTCTGGGATCCGGGCCATATCCAGCTCCATAGCGGTTTAAAGGGTATTGGCAAATATTTGGCCAAAACGACGATATTAAAAATTAATCGCGATGAAGCCTTGGAGCTGATTTTATCCCAAGAAAAATTTCGCCGGACCAAACCTGCGGAATTGGCGAAAATTAAAAATTTGTTAAAGATTTTAAAATCCTTCGGTCCGCGAATTGTCGTAATTACCAGCGGCCAGCAGGGCGCGGATGCTTTTGACGGGCAGAATTTTTTCCGGCAGGATGTCATTAAGGAAAAGAAAAGGATTGACACCACGGGCGTGGGTGATGCGTTCGGCTCTTCTTTGGCCGCCGGCTTGGAATATTTTCACGGCGACTTGGACAAAGCTATGTATTTGGGCGCGAAAAATACCGCCTCGGTCATCGGCGAGCAAGGGGCGCAGAACGGCCTTTTGGATAAGACGGCTTTGGCTCGGATTGTTTTAAAATGATATTTTTATTTAAAAATAAATTTTGACGCGCGCGTCAGCAGGCTTCCGGCTTGGCCTGTGAAAAAAATCGCCAGGCAAAAGACATTAAGTTTTTCCGGGCAAGAAGTCCAAAACGACCAAGTCTAAAAAAACGCACCCGTCTGATTATTAATCAATGATTATGAAAAAAAAGAAAATTGATCGGGAAACGACCGACGTGCTTCTGGCTTCAGAAAAATTTTATCGTCCGTCGCGGAAATTCCTTGCTTCCTTGCAGATCAAAGATTATGAAAAGGTCAGGCGTCAAGCGGGCCGCGATCCGATTAAATTCTGGACGGAAGCGGCGCGGGAATTAGTCTGGTTTAAAGAATGGGAAAAGGTTTTTTCCGCAAAAAGCAAGCCTTTTTACCAGTGGTTTGTCGGCGGGCAATGCAATTTGGCTTATAACGCCTTGGATCGGCATATCGGCACGCCGGTTGAGAATAAAACGGCGATCCTTTGGGAAGATGAAACCGGCCGGACCAGGAAGTTCACTTATCGCGAAGTTTATCAGGAGGTTAATAAACTGGTGAACGGCCTTAAATCATTGGGCGTAAAAAGGGGCGATCGAGTGGCGATTTATATGCCGAATTTGCCGGAAATCGCTTTTGCCATGCTGGCTTGTTTGAAAATCGGCGCCATGCACTCGGTCGTTTACGCCGGTTTTTCCGCCCAAGCGCTCGCGGACCGGATCATGGATGCCAAAGCGAAAATCCTGATCACCGCCGACGGCAGTTTCCGCCGCGGCAAGGAGGTCATGCTCAAACCGGTGGCGGACGAAGCGGCTGTTTTGGCAAAAACCGTGAAAAAAATCGTGGTGGTGAAAAACAATAACGCCGCGGTGAATTTTAATCCGCAGCGGGATGTCTGGTACCATGACCTTACCAAAGATATGTCCGCCGAAGCCAAGTGCGCGCGCATGGACGCGGAAGATCCGGCTTTCGTGCTTTATACTTCCGGCACCACTTCCAAACCGAAAGGCGTCGTGCATGTTCATGGCGGTTATCCGGTCGGAGTACTCAGGACGATCAAATGGGTTTTTGATTTAAAAGGTGATGAAATTTTTTGGTGTACGGCTGATCCGGGCTGGATTACCGGCCACAGCTATATCATCTATGGCCCGCTTTTAGCGGGTATTACCACTCTGCAATACGAAGGTGTGCCGGATCTGCCGGCGCCGGATCGGATGTGGCAGATGGTGGAAAAATATCAAGTCAATGTCTTATACACGGCGCCGACTTTGATCCGCGCCATGATGAAATACGGCAATGACTGGCCGAAAAAATATGACATGCCGAGTCTGCGGATTTTGGGGTCGGTCGGCGAGCCGATCAATCCGGAAGCCTGGAAGTGGTATCATCGCCACATCGGCAAAGGCCGCTGTCCGATCATGGATACATGGTGGCAGACGGAAACCGGCGCGCAAATGATCACGGCTCTGCCTTGCGCGTCCTTGAAAGCCGG
Source organism: Candidatus Falkowbacteria bacterium CG23_combo_of_CG06-09_8_20_14_all_49_15 (assembly GCA_002771615.1). Classification (GTDB taxonomy): domain Bacteria; phylum Patescibacteriota; class Patescibacteriia; order Patescibacteriales; family UM-FILTER-48-10; genus UM-FILTER-48-10. The sequence goes on along the minus strand of PCSD01000111.1, from coordinate 10,724 downwards.
CGCGGCGGGCAAGCCTTTTCCGGGGATTGAGGCGGATGTGGTTGACAAGAACGGCCGGCCGGTCAAATCCGGCCAGGGCGGTTTTTTGGTCATCAAAAACCAATGGCCGTCCATGATCCGGACGATTTTCAACAACCCGGAGCGTTACAAAAAAACTTATTGGCAGGAAATCAAGGGCGTCTATTTCACCGGCGATCTGGCCTTCAAGGATAAGGACGGCTATTTCTGGATCCAGGGCCGCACCGACGATGTCTTGAAGGTCGCGGGCCATCGCATCGGCACGGCCGAGGTGGAATCCGGTTTCGTTTCGCATCCGGCCGTGGCTGAGTGCGGCGTGATCGGCGTGCCGGATCCGGTCAAGGGCGAAGTGATCAAGGCTTTTGTTATTCTGAAACAAGGCTTTTTGGGCAGTGAAGAGCTGAAAAAAGAGCTGGTCGGACAAGTGCGCAAGACCATCGGACCGGTGGCCGTGATCAAAGATGTCGCTTTTGTGGACAAATTACCCAAGACCAGGAGCGGAAAGATTATGCGCCGGGTGTTGAAAGCGCAGGAACTCGGCTTGGAAGTGGGGGATACGAGTGCGCTGGTAAGCTGAAAGATATTTTCTTGCTATGTAATTTTTTAATAAATTATTGCAATATTGAAGGCGACACTTTTTTCGTGCCGCCTTCAAAAAGTTATTTCCTTAATCAGATTTACCCATGAAAAACCTGGAAAAAATTTTCAATCCCAAAACGATCGCCGTGGTCGGCGCCTCGGACAATGAAAAAACGGTCGGACACGCCTTGATCAATAATCTCTTGAACAGCGATTTTTCCGGCACGGTTTATCCGGTCAATATCAAGCGCAAAAGCGTCCATAGCGTCAAAGCGTATAATAAAGTTAGCGAGATACCGGACAAAATTGATTTGGTTTTAATCGCCACGCCGGCCTTGACTGTGCCGGAGATCGTGGCGGATTGCGGCCAAGCCGGGGTGGCCGGCTGCCTGATTATTTCCGCCGGTTTCAAAGAAATCGGCCGGGTGGGTGAACAAAGGGCGCAAACGGTTTTGTCTTTAGCGAAAAAATACCGCTTGCGGCTGATCGGCCCGAATTGCCTCGGCTTTATCCGCCCCCAGCTTCATCTGAACGCGAGTTTCGCCGGCCGGATGGCTTTGCCCGGCAAATTAGCTTTCATATCGCAAAGCGGGGCGCTCTGCACGGCTATCCTTGACTGGTCTTTGAAAAATAATGTCGGCTTTTCCCATTTTGTGTCCATCGGCGAAATGCTGGATGTCGGTTTTGCCGACTTGATTGATTATTTCGGACAAGATCCGGAAATTTCCAGCATCTTGATTTACATGGAATCATTATCAGCGGCGCGCCGTTTCATGAGCGCGGCCCGGGCCGTTGCTCGCGGCAAGCCGATCATTGTTCTTAAAGTGGGCCGGAGTCCGGCCGGCGCCAAAGCCGCCCAATCCCATACCGGCAGTTTGGCCGGCGATGACGCGATTTTTGACGCCGCTTTTGAGCGCGCGGGCGTGGTGCGGGTTAACACGGTCCTGGACCTTTTCCATACGGCCAAGGCTCTGGCCATGCAGCCCCGGCCGGCCGGCCACCGTTTGGCCGTGGTGACTAATGCCGGCGGACCGGGCGTGATCGCCACGGACGCCCTGATCTATTCCGGCGGTCAAGTGCCGGTTTTGGATGAAAAAACCATCAGGGGACTGGATAAGACCATGCCCGCCAATTGGAGCCGGAGCAATCCGGTGGATATCTTGGGCGACGCCGATCATCGGCGCTATGAAACCGCCATGCAGGCGGTCATTAAGGATGATAATGTGGACGCCGTGCTGGCCATTTTGACCCCCCAAGCCATGACTGATCCGGCGGCGATTGCCCGTTCGCTGGTGAAAGTGGGCAGAAAATCAAAAAAAACCATCCTGGCTTCCTGGATGGGCGGCGATACCGTGGCCGAAGGCCGGACCATTTTAGAAAAAGGCAATATCCCGATTTACCGCACGCCGGAGGACGCGATCAGCTGTTTTTCCCACCTTTGCCGCTATTCGGAAAATTTGGCCTTGCTTTATGAGACGCCCGCCACCATTCCGCACGCTTTCAAGCCGCAGACGGAAAAAAACGAACAGCTGATTGCCGCGGTGGCCGGCTCCGGACGGGAAATTTTTACCGAAGCCGAAGCGAAAAAGTTCTTAGCCAATTATGAAATTCCTGTCGTCCGCCATAAAATTGCCAATTCTGCCAGCCAGGCGGCCGTGGCGGCCGCGGCACTCGGCTGGCCGGTGGCGATGAAAATTTTATCGCCGGATATCCTGCACAAGACCGATATCGGCGGCGTGGCGCTTAATATCAATAGTCAGGAGGAAGCCCGATCGGCCTATGAGCGGATCATCGCGAATGTGAAAAAGAGCTTGCCGCGCGCCCAGATCCACGGCGTTTTCATTGAGCCAATGGTCAAGAAAAGGTATGAAATTTTGATCGGCGCGAAAAAAGACCGCCTTTTCGGCCCGGCGATCATTTTCGGCCTGGGCGGGGTGGCGGTGGAGATCTTCAAAGACACGAAAGTCGGTTTGCCGCCTTTGAATATGAGCTTGGCCATGCGCCTGATTGAAAAGACAAAAATTTATCGCCTGCTCAAAGGTTATCGCGGCATGCCGGGTGTTGATTTGTCCGCTGTCCAGTTTTTACTTTATAAATTCGCTTATCTATTGATTGATTTTCCGGAAATCAAGGAAATTGACATCAATCCTTTTGCCGTGGATGAGAATGGCGGCATCGTTTTGGACGCGAAAATAATCCTGGACAAGAAATCAATCGGCCGCCAAAGCCCGCCGTACAGCCATTTGGTCATTTCGCCTTATCCGAAAGAATATATCAAAGAGATAAAAATGAAAAACGGCCAAGCGGCCTTATTGCGTCCGGTGCGGCCGGAAGATGAGGCTTTGGAAGCGGAAATGTTTTCCCATTTTTCCGCGCGCACCCAAAGACAACGTTTTTTCCGTTTGATCAAAGAGATTTCCCACGACCTGCTGGTACGCTATACGCAGATTGACTATGACCGCGAGATGGCGATTGTCGCCGAGATTGAAGAGGCGGGCCGGAAAAAAATGGCCGGCGTGGCCCGCTTGATCGCGGATCCGAATAGCGACAGCGCCGAATTCGCGGTGGTCGTGGCGGATCCCTGGCAATTTCAGGGGCTGGGAAAAAAATTCACGGATTTTATCCTGGCGATCGCCCGGCAAAAGGGCATAAAAATGGTTTGGGCGAAATTTTACCGCGATAACAAATCCATGCAGGCGATTTTTCAGAAAAGGAATTTCCGTTTCCGCGGCCAGGGGAAAACCACCACCGCCGAACTGGATTTATAATCGGCCTTGATTGATCGCGCGCTCTTCTTGGTTTTTGTAGCGTCCGCCGACTTATTTTATTATTTTGTTTTGAGCCGCCGGCCGAAAAAAGATCATGATAAAAAAATTATTCAACAGCCAAATTAATTCCGTGACAATCGCGGCCATCTTGGTGGCTTTTTTTTCTTTGCTCAGCCGTTTGCTCGGCCTTTTGCGGGATCGGATTTTCGCGAGTGAGTTCGGCGCCGGCGACACCCTGGATGTTTATTACGCCGCTTTCCGCGTTCCGGATACGATTTTCAATCTGTTGGTTTTGGGCGCGCTGTCCGCCGGTTTTATCCCGATTTTTGCCCGCCTTATTAATGATCCGCTCAGCCCGATAAAAAATTTTTTTTCCCGAGAGAAAAACCAGCCGGCGTGGCGTTTAGCCAATAATGTCATCAATCTGCTGGGTTTGTTTTTATTGCTTTTGTCCGCTTTGGGGGTCTTGGCCACCCCCTGGCTCGTAAAAATTATCGCGCCTGGTTTTGGCCCGGATAAGCAGGCGTTAGCCGCCCATCTGACCAGGATTATGTTTCTTTCCCCGCTTTTTTTGGGCCTGTCCAGCGTCTTTGGCGGAGTTCTCCAGTCTTTCAAACGTTTTTTCGTTTATGCGCTCGCTCCGGTTTTTTATAATTTGGGAATAATCGCCGGTGCGCTTTTTTTTGTTCCGGCGATCGGTCCGAGCGGTTTGGCCTGGGGCGTGGTGGCGGGCGCGCTGGCTCATCTTTTAGTGCAGATCCCGGCCGCTTGGTCCCTTGGGTACCGTTATCAGCCGATCATTGATTGGACGGACAAGAATATCCGCCAGATCGGCGCGCTGATGGGACCGCGGACTTTGAGTTTGGCCGTTACCCAGATTAATCTTTTCATTATTACGATCATCGCTTCCGTTTTGCCCGGCGGCTCGCTGGCGATTTTCAGCCTGGCGAATAATCTGCAGTCTTTTCCGGTCGGTGTTTTCGGTATTTCCTACGCGATTGCCGCTTTTCCGGCGCTTTCCGTCCTGGCTTTCAAGAAAGACGAGCTGGTCCGGCAATTTTCTTCCACTTTGCGCAATATTATGTTTTTTATCATCCCGGCCACGATTATTTTTTTATCTCTGCGGGCGCAGATTGTGAGGATTATTTTCGGCGCTGGCCAGTTTAATTGGCGGGATACGGAATTAACCATGGAAACTTTGGGTTTTTTTGCCATTTCTCTGTTCGCCCAGGCCACTTTGCCTTTGATATCCCGGGTTTTTTTCGCCCGCCACGATACCAAGACCCCTTTGTATGCCGGCCTGGCGACCACGGCTTTAAATTTGGTTTTATCTTGGTTTTTCGCCCGCCGCTGGGGCGTGGCCGGCTTGGCTTTGGCTTTTTCTTTGGCGAATATTTTTAATTTCATTTTTCTTTGGACCGCTTTGAGGCTGGAACTTGGGTTTTTGGATGAAAAACGAGTTTTGACCGCTTTGGCCAAGCTGACCGCCGCGGCCGTGGTTTTGGGCGCGGTGATCCAAGGCGTCAAAATTGTCATTTGGCCATTCATTGATATGACCCGTTTATGGGGAGTGGTCTTACAGGGCGGCGCGGCCGGTCTTTTCGGCCTGATCGCTTATGGGGTCGTAGCGGCTTTGTTGAAAAGCGAAGAATTTTTTGACTTTTGGCAAGCTTTGCGCCGCCGTTTGCCCTGGAAAAAAGTGCCAGTCAGCGACCAGGGAGAAGCCCGGGGAATTTAAACCTGAATTTTTCCGTATAATTATTTCCTAATTCCGCTTTCCGCTATTTATTGATATGAATAATTCGGCGTTTGACAGAAAGCTTTTTTTGCCGGTAAGATAAGTAAGGCGTAAAAATAAATAAGAAAATGAACGCAAGAAATAAAAATAAGAAAAATTTCTTAAGAATGCAGATTTTTTATGCTTATTGCTTTTGTTTTATTACAAACAAACCTTCTTGCCTCAGGCGCGGTCAATTTTAGTTATAGAATTTTTTTAGAATTTATTTAATAATCCGGGAAAGAAAAGTATGCTAGAAAAGATTCGAAATTTTTGTATAATCGCGCATATTGACCACGGCAAATCAACTTTGGCGGATCGGATGCTGGAAATTACCGGTACGGTTGACAAGCGGAAGATGAAAGAGCAGATTTTGGATCAGATGGATCTGGAAAGGGAAAGGGGTATTACGATCAAACTTCAGCCCGTGAATATGCTTTATCGCGGCTATGAGTTGAATCTGATTGACACGCCCGGACACGTGGATTTTTCCTATGAAGTTTCCCGCTCGCTGGCGGCCGTGGAAGGGGCGGTGCTTTTGGTTGACGCGACGCAAGGCATCCAGGCGCAAACCCTGGCGAATCTTTATTTGGCCATCAACGAAGATTTGAAAATAATCCCGGTAGTCAACAAGATCGATCTGCCGGCCGCGGACAAAGAACAGACGGCCGCCCAGATCATTAAATTGCTTGGTTGCCGGCCGGAGGAGATTATTTATAGTTCCGGCAAGACCGGCGCCGGCGTGCCGGAGATCTTGGACGCGATTATTGAGCGGGTGCCGGCGCCGGCGGTTTTGGAACCGGCGTCCGCTTTGCGCGCTTTGATTTTTGATTCTTCCTATGATGAATACCGCGGCGTCGTCGCTTTTGTGCGCGTCGTGGACGGAGCTGTCGCGCGCGGCGACAAAATCAGATTGCTCGCGGCCGGAGCGGACAGTGAAGCCATTGAAGTCGGTGTTTTTAAGCCGGCGTATTCTGCCCGGGAACGGCTGGCGGCCGGAGCGATCGGCTATATCACGACCGGTTATAAAGATGTGAGCGAGTGCCGCGTGGGCGACACGGTCGTGCTTGCCCACGGCGCGGACGCCGCGTCCTTGCAGGGTTACAGCGAGCCCAAACCGATGGTTTTCGCCGGCATTTTTCCCCGCGAGGGCAATGAATTTGAGGAATTGCGCGAAGCGATTGCCAAGCTGAAATTAAATGATGCTTCATTGACTTTTGAACCGGAACATTCCCAGGCCCTCGGTTTCGGCTACCGTTGCGGTTTTTTGGGCATATTGCACCTGGAAATTTTCCAGGAGCGTTTGAAAAGGGAGCACGGCTTGGATATCATTGTCACCACCCCGAGCGTGGCCTATGAGGTATTTTTGAAAAACGGCGAAACGGTCACGATCCGCACGCCGCAGAAATTGCCGGACCGGGAAACCATTGAAAGGATAGAAGAGCCTTGGGTCAAGCTGGATATCATCACGCCGAAAATCTATGTCGGCGCGATCATGGGCTTGACGCAAGACAAGCGGGGCGTTTATCTCAATACTGAATATTTGGAAGAACAAAAGGTGATCCTGCATTACGAAGTGCCCATGGTCGCCATTTTGACCGATTATTATGATAAGATCAAAAGCGTGAGCGCCGGGTACGGCTCCATCAACTATGAATATTCAGGAATGAAGCCGGCCGTGGTCGTCAAGATGGAAATCATGGTGGCGGAAGAAATCATTGAGTCTCTGACCACCATCGTTTATGAAGACGAAGCTTACCGCCGCGGCCGGGAAATCGTTGAGATTCTGAAAAACACCCTGCCGCGTCAGCTTTTTGTCGTTAAATTGCAAGCTGTGATCGGCGGCAAAGTCCTGGCGGCGGAAAGACTGCCGGCATTGCGTAAAGACGTGACCGCCAAGCTTTACGGCGGCGATGTCAGCCGGAAAAAGAAGCTTTTGGAAAAGCAGAAAAGGGGCAAGAAAAAAATGCTCGTGGCCGGCAAAGGATCAGTGGATATTCCGAACGATACTTTCATTAAGTTGCTTAGGCGTTAAGCCGGGCAGGGATATATTATGAAAAAGAAAACCATCCAAAGGATTATTTGGCTGGCCATCAGCGTGATGGTGATTTTCTCCATGGTTTTTTGGACTTTGGGCGCAGTGTTTTATTAAATTGATTTATGACTAAAGATTGGCAAGTCGCGTCCGCGGTGCCGCCGGCCTTAGTTGAGCTTTTTGCGGATTATCCATCTTTATTCGCTCAGCTTTTTTTTAACCGTGGAATCTTAAATCAAAACGCCGCTGTAGATTTTTTGGCCGATGATCCGCGCCGGCTGTTTTTTGATCCTTTTCTTTTCCGCGCAATGGCGGAAGCGGTCCAGCTGGCCATTGAGCACATTAAGACCGGCCATCCGATCGTGGTCTATGGCGATTACGACGCGGACGGCGTGACCGCGTCCGCTTTGCTGACGGAAATTTTGCGGACTTTGCGCGCCCGGGCCGACCATTATATCCCTGACCGGATCAGCGAAGGCTACGGTTTGAATGAGGCGGCCATTGATTATTTGGCCAAGAAAGGGACGAAATTGATTATCACGGTGGATAATGGCATTCGAAACAAATTGGAAATTGAGCGCGCTCGCGCTTTGGGTATGGATATCATTGTCACTGATCATCATTTGCCTCCTGATGAATCAAGCGACTTGCCTGATTGTTTGATCATCAATCCGCATTCGCGCGGTGAAACTTATCCGGAAAAAAAATTGGCCGGTGTGGGCGTGGCTTTCAAATTCGCCGGCGCTCTGATCCAAAAATCAACTTTAAGCGCGGAAAAAAAAGATAAGTTAATCGGCCGGCTTTTGGATTTGGTTGCCATCGGCACGATTACCGATTGCGTGAGCCTGACCGGCGAGAACCGCGCTCTGGTCAAAAGCGGCTTGGCGGTTTTGAGCCGGCAACAGCGCCCCGGCCTCAAGGCTTTGATCCGGGAAGCGGGCATCAGCGACGATAAGAAGATTGACGCCTGGCATATCGGCTTCCAGCTGGGCCCCCGTCTTAATGCCGCCGGACGTTTGGATCATGCCAATACTTCCTTCCACTTGCTTATTACCCGGGATGATCAGGAAGCGGCCAGCTTGGCCCGGACGCTTAACGCGAACAACCAGGTCCGCCAGCGTTTGACTGACGAAATCCTGGCCGCGGCTGATCAGGATTTGGATCCGGCTGAGAAGGGGAAAAACATCATTATTGCCCGCAGTCCGAATCTGAAAGACGGCGTTGAGGCTTGGAACGAAGGGGTGATCGGCTTGGCCGCCGGGCGCTTGTGCGAAAGATATTACCGGCCGGCCTTGGTGTTGACCAAAAGGGAAGCGGAGGTGAAAGGTTCCGGCCGCAGCGTGGCGGAATTGAATCTGATGGCGATGCTGGAAAAGGTGCGCGAATATCTGGCTCGCTGGGGCGGGCACGCGGCCGCTTGCGGATTCACATTGAAAAGCGATCGGCCGGAATTTGTTCAGGAGTTTATTGCCGCGGTCAAACAGGCGGCCAACGATCTTTTAGCCGGGAAAATATTTTCACCGCGACTCTTGATTGACGCCGAATTCGGTTTGGAAAATTGGACTGAAAAGATCATTGCCGACCTGGATCGCTTCGCCCCTTTCGGCGAAGATAATCCGCAGCCGAAATTTTTGAGCCGCGGCTTGCGTTTATTGGATGTCCAATTAATGGGTAATGAAAGCCAGCACATCAAATTGCGCTTAAAAAGCGAAACTTCGCCGATTTTTTCCGCTCTGGGTTTCGGCCGGAGCGAGGATTGGAAAAACTTGCCAATTGGCGGGAAAATTGATATGGTATATTATGCGCAAATCAATGAATTCAACGGCCGCCGCGAGATCCAGCTGAAAATCATTGACATCAAGCCTTCGGCGGCCTGAGGCCATAAATCGTTTTTTCATTTTGACAATTACGCCAGAATAAATCCTTATGCCAGAAAAAATCAGGTTAACAATTTTTACGGACGGCGGCGCGCGCGGCAATCCCGGTCCGGCCGGCATCGGCGCGGTGATCAAGGACGAGCAGGGACGCTTGCTGGCTTTCGTTTCCCGCTATATCGGCCGCGCCACCAATAACCAGGCCGAATACCAAGCCGTACTGGCGGCCATGGAAGAGGCGCAAAGATTTTCGCCGGCGGCCATTGATTTTTTCCTGGACAGCGAATTGGTCGCCCGCCAATTGAGCGGCGCTTACAAGGTGAAAAACAGGGAGTTGGCGCCGCTGTTCGTCAAGGTCCATAACGCCGGCCTGTCCTGCCCGAAGATTGTTTATCATCATGTCCCGCGGGAGCAGAACCGGGAGGCGGACAAGCTGGTCAATCAGGCGATTGACCAAGCTTTGAAATAATCAGGGGCGCGGAGCCCTTTGGTCGGAGCGTGCGTTTCACGCCTGCCCGACACTGACAATACCTTGGAGAGTATAAAATATAAACTAATTTTATCTGGGCGGCTAGCTCAGTTGGTTAGAGCGCACGGTTCACATCCGTGAGGTCACAAGTTCAAGTCTTGTGCCGCCCACAGAAGATATAATCGGCCCGCCGATCCGTGAGGCTAAAGATGCAAGCCCTTCCGTTTTTCATCTTTGAAAAAAATTAATAAAAAAAGCTGAAATTTATACTTGCGAACAAAAAGAGTGCGGACCGCTGAGCGGATCAGGAATAGATTATCACGCAAAAAAAGTTTATGGCCAGTGGATTATCGAAAGAGGTTTAAGTTGGGTATCATAAAAAATTTTTAGCTAGGAAAATTATTTTTTTATATATTTTTATTTTATGCAAACACCGGCGGAAAAATATCTCATTGAAAAAGTCGCTGAGCGTCTGCGCCTAAATGATAAAAGCGTTCGCCCGGTTAAGATCTTGAATATTGGCGCTGGAAAAGATAGTATCCTGGAAAAGGGCATCCAAGACAAATTCGGCGCCAGTTTCATTTGCGACCGCCTGGATGTTGTGGATTGCCGCGCGCAATATCCGGCGGTCGGCCGGTGTTTAATCGCTTCGGTGGAATCAATGCCGGAAATTGAATCCGGCGGGCATGAAATCGCCTTTGCCAATTATGTCCTTGAACATGTGGAAAATCTGCCCAAAGCCGCGGCCGAAATCGCCCGCGTGCTGGCGCCGGCCGGTTATTTCATAAGCTCTTTGCCGAATCCGATCGCGCCGGAGTTTTTACTCTCCAAATATACGCCCACCAAGTTTCATCAGCTGATCAAGGGAAAAGGCGAGGGCCGCCACGCGCATGAGACTCGGTATGCCTATGGAAATATCAAGGAATTGATCAAGATCTTCGACCAATATTTTTCCGTGGTCGAGATAAGATATTGGCCGATTCTTTACGAATATTTATATCGCTTCCCATTGGTCGGCTGGCTGGGCAAAATTTATGACGGCCTGGTAAAAATTTTAAATATCAAAATGCTGATGGGCAATGTGTGCGTGGTTTTGAAAAAAAAGTAAAATCGCGCGCATTTTGGCAAAAAAATTTTGGGGCTTGTATAGCACCGCTAATACTTAGTTAGTATTTTTTCAATAAGGTTCGGTAAATTATAGCCA
>PCSD01000086.1:2047-2649 GCA_002771615.1 Candidatus Falkowbacteria bacterium CG23_combo_of_CG06-09_8_20_14_all_49_15 | reverse complement strand
TGTTGGCCGCATCCGCGAAATCTACTGTGGCGTTGCGGTAGTATGTGCCATAGGCCGGGGCGGTGTCGTCCGAGGAGAGGTTGTGGGTGGAGGAGGCGGAGATGGTTTGGCTATAATCAACAATATTATTATAAGAAAGGTTATTTTTAGTGATTATTGTGCCGTTAGATCTGTAAATACCGGTTCTACAATTATAAACCGCATTATTATACGCATACGTATTACCACGAGCAGAAATTCCCCTGCCTCCACTACTAGTGATAAAATCATAAACAATATTATTGTAAATCTTGGCAACAATATTATCAGTAGCAACACCGATACCTATGCTCTCGGCAGTTCCAGAAAGAATTCCTTTCACTATATTATTGCTAACTTTTATCTCATTGGCAGTTAATGATTGACTGGAAGCCAGATAAATCGCCCTGTAAGCATTCGCACTTGCAGAAAATTTTACCTGAAGGCCATCAATAATAACATAATCTTCTGCAACGCTTATTCCGCTCCCACTGCTTGTATAAAACACGTATTTCCCATCATCCCATTTCCCCTGATGTCTCTGGCTGGTTCCCACTTCAGTAACGGCATAAGGAGTATATACT
>PCSD01000086.1:0-2019 GCA_002771615.1 Candidatus Falkowbacteria bacterium CG23_combo_of_CG06-09_8_20_14_all_49_15 | reverse complement strand
CAAATATCTCTGCCGACATCGTCCGCGTCAATGGTGCCGCCAATGGTCCAGTCATCAAAATTTTCAATGGTGTTGGACAGGCCGGAATTCTCATCTCCTCTTTCCGCATTATACAACGATGCATAGGACCGGAAGATTGACCAATCAAGGTCAGGGGTGAGCGTGGGCACGGGCGGTCCGCCCACGGCGGATTTGACCGTGTATTCCGATGAGGAAGCGCGGGAAATGATGAAAGCGACCGCGTCAATGGCGCCGTCATTGTTGGAATCATATTGGATCACATCGCCCACGCCGATGTTGTCCGGCGTGGCCGTGCCGACAGTCAGGGTGGAGCCGGAAATAGTGAGATAGTTGGAATCAGCACTGCCGGTGTCCAGGGCCGTGGTGGCCGAAGGAGCCAGGGAGCGATAGATCGGGGTGGCGGTTTGGTCCGCGCCGATGTCCCAATTGTTGCCGGAACCGGCAACGGGCCGTTTGGCGCCGTCAATATCCTGCCCCCCGTTAGAGACGCCCTGGCAGGGCGTCTGTACGCAAGCCGGCGGCGCCATAAACCTTTGCCAGATCGGATCCTGGGACAGATCCGCGCCATAACCTTTGGCGCCGGTGTCTTGTTGAGCCAGGTGAAAGTCTTTGTTGGCAGAGTCGGCTAATTGGACATTTGTTGCCAGGTTTGTGCGATATGACGGCGACGGAGCATCGTTGGGAAGATCAGAGATGTTGTAGTCGGAAGAGGGGCCGAAGCCACCGTAGTAACCGTTGACACAATCTTGAGTAATATTATTTTTCAAAATTGCGGAACCGCCTGTTTTAAAAAATCCAAGATTAGAACCTAAAACCGTGTTGTTATAAGCATAGGTTCTACCAGATACCAACCAAAAAGCATAACCATATGAAACACCACTAATTCCATAAACAACATTATTTAAAAAATAATAATTACCAGAACTGTTGGTGTAAACACCTCTGCTAGTACCATTCCCACTAAACTCTCCCATAAAAATACTATTAGAAATTTTTGTATCACCTTCTGTAAGTTTCCTGTATAAATAAATATCAGAAATATTAGAAATCAATTTAATTTGTATTCCATCAAAATCAGAATTAGCGATGTAATCATAAATTAAATTGCTATTCGTCACCTCCATCCTATATTTCCCCTCATCCCACTTCCCCTGATGCCTCTGGCTCGTCCCTACTTCCGAAGTACTTACCGGAGTATAAACGCGGAAATAATTTTGCGGGGCCGTAGTCCAGCCGCTGATTGTTGTGCCGGTGGTGTCCGCTTCATTGGTGGCGGTATTGGCATAACAGGCAATATGCCATTGCTCACTGTTGGCTTTGAGGTCGCGGTTGCCGCCGGTGAAAGAAATCGGGATGGCGGTATTTTTGGTGCCGGCTTCGGCGTTGAATAAGGAAGTATAAGCGCGGTAAATCGCCCACTTGTCATTGTCGGTGGTGGACGCCGTGGGAAAATCGCCGGTATCCGTTCTAACGGTGTAATGAGTGGAGTCCGTGCGGCCATGGATGAATAACAGCGTGTCATTGGCGTCCAGATCATTATCATCGTCGTCGTCAAAGATCAGCGCGTCGCCCACGCCCACATTATCCGCCACCGCCACCTCAAAAGTCGCCAGGCCGGAAGTGGCAATGGAGAGGGCGTCGGCTTGCGAATTGTCATCATCAATCGCGGCCATATTGCCGTCCGCGTCCGGCGCCACACTGCGGTAGATCTTGGTGATCACTTCATGGGCGCCGATATCCCAGGCGGTGTTATAGGGCCGGGTGACCACGGTGTCATCGCTATAGCCCTGGGAAGTGATGTCTGTGCCGCCGATCTGGCCCGGGACGGGCATTTGGTCGCGCATGAGTTTGCGATAAGATAAATCACTAATAAGATCAGTACCGACATTTTTTAAAGCTGAACCTACTGTTAATCGTAAATCCTCACTACCTGTAGTAACATTCATAAAGTTGGCCGTACTGAAAGCAATATTTTGAAGACCAGCCGAACCGGTGGTA
>PCSD01000061.1 GCA_002771615.1 Candidatus Falkowbacteria bacterium CG23_combo_of_CG06-09_8_20_14_all_49_15 | reverse complement strand
AATTTTTCATAGAAATCTAACTTAGCATTATTGGCGCTTCGCGCCAAATATGTTGCGTTAGATTCTGGAATCAAACTTAACTAATTAATTTATTTTACCAGGAAAAAATTTAAAAACAGATTAAATTCTTATTTTTTCCCAAAAGCCGGTTTCAGGCCCAATTCCTTGAGCTGTTTTTCGCTGACCTCGCTCGGGCTGTCCATCATCGCATCGCGGGCTTGGCCGTCTTTCGGAAAAGCATAGATATCGCGGATTGATTCAACGTCTAAAAGGATCATCAAAAGCCGATCCAGGCCGGGCGCGATGCCGCCGTGGGGCGGCGCGCCATAGGAAAAGGCGCGGATCATGTGCCCGAACTTCCGATCAACCTCCTCTTGCTTGTATCCGGCCAACGCGAAAGCCGCGTACATAATTTCCGGATCATGGTTCCGGATCGCGCCGGAAGAAATTTCGCAGCCATTGCAGACCAGATCGTATTGGAAGGCGAGGATATCCAAAGGATTTTTTTCTTTCAGGGCCGATAAACCGCCTTGCGGCATTGAAAACGGATTATGGCAGAAATCGATTTTACCCGGCTCCAATTCGGAATATTCATACATGGGAAAATCCGTGATCCAGCACCAAGCGGCCAGATTTTTATCCGCCAGACCCAGACGGCGGCCGCATTCACTGCGCACCGCGCCCAGAACCGCGCGCACGGTTTTTTTCTCGTCCGCGCCGAAGAAAACCAGATCGCCGGCCTGCGCCCGGCTCTGCGCGATGATTTTCCGGGCCAATTCTTCGCCCAAGAATTTCACGATCGGCGAATGCAGATCGCCGTTTTCCTTGATGATGATATAAGCCAGGCCCTTGGCGCCTTTCGCGCAGGCGATCTCTGTCAATTCGTCAATTTCTTTCCGGCTCAGGCTGGCGCCGCCGAGTACGGGCAGGGCTCGCACCACGCCGCCCGCCCGCGCGGCTTCGGCAAAAACCGAGAAACCGGAATCAGCCGCCCAGTCGGTGACATCAACAATCTCCAAGGCAAAACGCAAATCCGGCTTGTCTGAACCATATTTATCCATCGCTTCTTGGTAAGTCAAACGGGGAAAAGGTTTGGTAATGATTTTTTTGGCACTGAATTTTTCCGTCAGTTCAACCATTAACGGCTCAACGATATCCCAGATATCTTCCTGCTCGACAAAGCTCATTTCCAAATCAATCTGGTAAAAATCACCCGGATGGCGGTCGGCGCGCGGATCCTCGTCCCGGAAACAGGGCGCGATCTGGAAATAGCGGTCCAGGCCGCCCACCATTAAAAGTTGCTTGAATTGTTGAGGCGCCTGCGGCAAAGCGTAAAATTTTCCCGGATAAAGGCGGGAAGGGACCAGATAATCGCGGGCGCCTTCCGGGGAGGAATTAGCCAGGATCGGTGTCTGCACTTCCAAAAAATCCCGGCGGTGGAAATATTCACGGACAAAGCGGATCAGCTCGTCCCTTTGGCGCAATATTTCCTGGAGCGCGCTCCGGCGCAGATCCAGAAAACGGTATTTCAAGCGGATACCCTCGTTCACCAAAGCGCCTTTTTCCTCATCCAGGGCAAAGGGCGGCGTGGCGGCGCGATTAAGGATTTCCAGAGCGCTGACCGGCACTTCAATTTCACCGGTCTTCAATTTGGCATTGACCATTTCTGCCGGCCGCGGCACGACTTGGCCGGTCACCTTGACCACCCATTCGCTACGCAAATCATTGGCTTTATCCCAGATTGCCGGACTGATCGCCGGATCAAATTTAACCTGCGTCAAGCCGTAACGGTCGCGCAAATCAATAAAAATGATGCCGCCATGATCGCGGCGGCGATGCACCCAACCGCACAAAACCACCGTGGCCCCCTGGTCTGATTTTCTTAATTGTCCACAAGTATGGGTTCGCAACATAAAAAAATTTATTTAATATTAAATAAAATGGGGCTTGTATAGAACAGTAAACTAATTTACTGTTA
>PCSD01000042.1:5277-8545 GCA_002771615.1 Candidatus Falkowbacteria bacterium CG23_combo_of_CG06-09_8_20_14_all_49_15 | reverse complement strand
CATATGGTGGGTTGACTGGTAAAACGAAAATCGATTTTGGATGTGGTGACGGTTTATATATTCCGTTTATGAATATAATGAGCAATCCGGTAATAGATCAGAGCTTTGTTGAATCGGTAATTATTCGACCAGGAGAAAATCAGAATAAAGCACAGAAGGGTGATTTGTTTTTTAATGGCTCCTCAGAAACTCCAGAGGAAGTTGGAATGTGCTCGGTTTTACTGGATGATATTCCAAGCTTGTATCTTAATAGTTTCTGTTTTGGATTTCGTTTTAATAACGACGTTAATGCAAGCGGTTTATATTTCGCATATTATTTTAGAAGTACTGCCGGTAGGCAATTGATATTTTCTCTCGCGCAGGGCGCTACCAGATACAACCTTTCAAAAACAAACTTTCTTAATTTGGTAGTACTTTTCCCGGACAATAAAGAGCAGGAAGCTATGGCGGGATTTTTTTATGATATAGATGAAGAAATTAAAAAGCTAAATGCCAAATTAGCTAAATGCCAAAAACTTAAGATCGGCATGATGCAACAATTATTAACTGGTAAAATTAGGTTAATTGATAATTGATAAGGGTTAATTGATAATTTTATGAGGGAGAATGTTGTTAAAGGTAAATCGTTTGAGTTTGCCTTGCGGATTGTGAAGCTATATAAGTACCTTTGCGAGAATAAAAAAGAATATGTTTTAAGCAAACAGGTTTTAAGGAGCGGCACTGCTATAGGCGCGTTGGTGCGAGAAGCGGAACAGGCGGAAAGTAAAGCCGATTTTATTCATAAGATGCTAATCGCGCTCAAAGAGGCTAACGAAACGGATTATTGGCTGGATTTGTTGTCGCAATCAGATTATATATCGAAAAAGAATTATGAATCTATCCAAAAAGATATACACGAAATATTGAAATTATTAATATCCATAGTTAAAACATCTAAATCAAACAGATGAAATATCCATTATCCATTGTCAATTTTCAATTAAACCAAGTCGGACAGCTGGAGCGTAAGACCCAGGATCGGGTCGTCGCCTTGTTTCGTGATCGGCTGAAATATGATTACCTTGGCAACTGGGAAGAGCGCGAAGGCAACAGCAATGTGGAGGAAAACCTGTTGCGCGCTTATCTCCAAGAAGCCGGATACAGCGAAGCGCTGATCAAGAAAGCCGTCGGCAAACTGAAGCGCGCGGCCAGCAGTCAGATCACCAGCCTGTACGATCTCAATCAAGATGTTTACGGCTTGCTTCGCTATGGCATCAAAGCGAAAGAAACTTTGGGCGAGAACAACGAAACGATCTGGCTGATCGATTGGAAGAACCCGGAGAAGAATCATTTTGCTTTTACGGAAGAAGTAACGATCCGAGGCAATCGCACCAAGCGCCCCGATATTGTTTTATATGTTAATGGCATCGCCTTGGGCGTGATCGAGCTCAAGCGGAGCGTCGTGTCCGTATCCGAGGGCATCAGGCAGAACATCGGCAACCAGCGGGATGAATTCATCAAGAGCTTTTTCGCTACCATCCAACTCGTCATGGCCGGCAACGATACAGAGGGATTGCGCTATGGTACGACCGAAACAACCGAAGAATATTATCTTACCTGGAAAGAAGAAGGATTGGAAGCAGAACAGCGTTTGGATCGGCATATCTTACAGCTTTGCGATAAGAAGCGGATACTGGAACTCATCCATGATTTCATCATCTTTGATTTCGGGATCAAGAAGACCTGCCGGCACAATCAGTTCTTCGGCGTGCAGGCGGCCGCCGAATATGCCAAGCGCCGCGAGGGCGGTATCCTTTGGCATACGCAAGGGAGCGGCAAGAGCTTGATCATGGTCTGGCTGGCCAAGTGGATCCGCGAGAACATCGATGACGCGCGCGTCTTATTGCTGACCGACCGCACGGAATTGGACGAGCAGATTGAGGGCGTATTCAATGGCGTGAATGAAAAGATATACCGGGCTAAGAGCGGGCGCGATTTGATCAAGCAATTGAATTGTAAAGAGAAATGGCTGATGTGTTCCCTGGTTCATAAGTTCGGCCGCCAGGTCAAGACAGAGGACGATAATATCGATAACTATATTGCCGAGATCAAAAAGAATCTGCCGGCGGATTTTTCGGCCAAGGGCAATATCTATGTCTTCGTTGATGAATGCCATCGAACGCACACCGGGAAACTGCATGACGCGATGCTGGAGTTATTGCCTAACGCCACCTTCATCGGCTTTACCGGCACGCCTCTTTTGAAAGTCGATAAGCCCAAGGGCAATAGCATCGGCGTCTGGGGCAAGTATATCCATACCTATAAATACGACGAGGCGGTCAAGGACAAGGTTGTTTTGGATCTTCGCTATGAAGCCAGGCGCGTGGATCAGAATATCACTTCGCAAGACAAGATCGACGAATGGTTTGAAGAGCGCACCGAAGGCCTGACGGACGTGGCCAAGGCCGAACTCAAAAAGCGCTGGGGCACGATGCAAACCTTATTGTCTTCCCGGTCGCGTTTGGAGAAAATCGTTTTTGATATCATTGATGATTATTATAAAAAAGACCGGCTAGCCAGCGGCCGGGGCAACGCGATGCTGGTCGCCAGTAGTATCTATGAAGCCTGCCAGTACTATGAGATATTCCAGAACCATGGCTTTACCAAGTGCGCGGTCATTACTTCTTATGAACCCGGGGCATTGGCGACAGAAACGCGCGAGTATGCGATCTATCAGAAAATGCTGGACCGTTATCGCCCGATAGAGAAGAAGTCCCAGGAGTCCGAGACCGAAGGTTTTGAAAGGATGATCAAAGAGAAGTTTATTAAACAGCCGGGCCAGATGCAGCTCCTGATCGTGGTTGATAAGCTCCTGACCGGCTTTGATGCGCCGCCGGCGACCTATCTCTATGTTGATAAGAACATGCAGGATCATGGATTATTCCAAGCTATCTGCCGTGTCAATCGTTTGGACGGCGAGGATAAGGAATACGGTTATATTGTTGATTACCGCGATCTCTTTAAGAAGCTGGAAAAGGCCGTGGTTGAATATACTTCCGGCGCCTTTGAAGGTTATGATAAGGACGATGTCCTAGGCATTCTCAAAGATCGCTTGGTAGAGGGCAAGAACGACCTGGAGGAAGCGCTGGAATCGGCCAGGGTGATATGCGAGCCGGTAGCCCCGCCGAAAGACAGTCTGGCCTATATTTATTATTTTTGCGGTGATGTCGAGAATCCCTACGCGCTCAAAGAGAACGAGATCAAGCGGGTGAAGCTCTATAAATCCGTC
>PCSD01000042.1:0-5198 GCA_002771615.1 Candidatus Falkowbacteria bacterium CG23_combo_of_CG06-09_8_20_14_all_49_15 | reverse complement strand
TCAGCCAGGAAGTAAAGCATTTTGAACAGGTCAAGACCGAGATCAAGCTGGCGAGCGGCGATTTCATTGACTTGAAGAAATACGAGCCGGCTATGCGCACCCTCATAGATCGCTATGTATCAGCCGAGGAAAGCCAAAAGCTGTCTGCCTTTGATAATATGTCCTTGGTTGATCTGATCGTCAAAGAAGGGAAGGACGCGTTGAATCGTCTGCCGGAAGCAGTCAAGCTTAATCAAAAGGCCGCGCAGGAAACCATAGAGAATAATGTCCGGCGTTTGATCATCGATGAGATGCCGACTAACCCCAGATACTATCAGCAGATGTCAGAGCTTCTGGAAACTTTGGTTAAACGCCGCAAACAAGAAGATCTGGCTTATGAAGAATATCTGAAGACGATCATTTCTTTGACCAGGCAGGTGCGCAACCCGGAAGAATCCGAGCATTACCCGGACTATATTGATACCAGGGGCAAACAGGCCCTGTATGACAACCTGGGCGGAAGCGCAAAGTCAGCCACCATAGTTCATGAAGCGATCATTTCCTCACGCTTTGATGATTTTCGCGGTAATCCAATTAAGGAACGAGCCATCAAGATCGGAATCAAGAAAGCCTTGCCCGAACTAGGCGATGACAAGGTTGATGAGATCTTTGATATTATCAAGAATCAAAATGAATATTGAATCGTATAAAATACAACTCGGCCAACTGCCGGTCCTGGTCAGACGCCGGCCGATCAAGAATCTGCACCTGGCCATCTTGCCACCGGACGGATTGATCCGCGTATCCGCGCCGGTGCATATGAGCGATGAGGCGATCCGGATGCTACTCGCGATGCGCATTCCCTGGATAAACAAGCAGAGAGCAAAGTTCCAAGGCCAGACCAGACAGGCACCGCGCAAATACGTGAGCGGAGAAAGCCATTATTTTTGGGGACAGCGCTATATCCTGGAAGTCGTTAATGATAATAAGCCGATGAGCGTTAGTTTGAAAGGCAAGAAGAAGATCATCTTGCAGGTACCGGCTAAGAGCACGATCAAGAAACGCGACGAGGTTATGTCTGAGTGGTATCGCGAAGAATTGCGCCAGGAAGCGGACAAGCTGATAAAAAAGTGGGAGCCGAAGATCGGCGTGACTGTCCGGCAATTCGGCATCAAGAAGATGAAGACCCGCTGGGGAACCTGCAACCACAAAGCCGGCCGCGTCTGGCTAAACCTTGAGCTGGCCAAGAAGCCGGTGGATTTCACCGAGTATGTCGTTGTCCATGAGCTCCTGCACCTGATCGAAAAGAATCACAGCGAGCGCTTCGTTAAACTGTTATCGAATTACTTGCCAAAGTGGCGCAGCCTCAAAGCCGAGCTTAACCGCTTTATTCTTTCGCATGAGGAGTGGAGGAATATTTAGTATATAAATATATGGCGATACATCCTGATCTAAAATCAATGCTAAATGAATCATTACCGGAAATGCTTATAGCGGCAAAGCAATGTATCGATTATCATAAAGATGAGAATATTTGGGGATCTCCAGGATGCCTGGGTTATCCATCGGCCTTGTTATTGTTATCAGTTGCAAATAGTATCGGTTCCTATGTGATAGGAGCTGGTAATACCGAGAAACATTTTAATATATTGAATCACAAAGAATATTATAATTTAAATCTGTCCGCCGAAGACATCAAGGATCTTTATAATAAATACAGAAACCTTCTCTCGCATAACGCTGTTTTGTCTTACGGAGTTGGGCTTGATATTGGCGGAAACTCATCACCTGTTTTTTATAAAGTAGGAAATATAAAATTGCTTAATTTACTCCCGTTTTACATGTTAAGTATTTCTATTGTTAAAAAGTTTCTAGATAATTCAAGCACAATTTTAGATAATAATCATACGATTATTAATATTTCAAAAAAATAATATGACCCTAGCATTAAAGAAGTTTTTAATTTCAGGGACAAGCGACTTGATTTTAGCAGGCGCCTTGATTAGGTAGGGTAGAATAATGATAATAAATTTTATGACAAATAAAATAAAGATAATAAAATGTCGCGATGTACATGGTAAAGAGAGTGAAGCATCGCTAGATAAGTTTAGGTTTCGGCCTTCTGTCTATGGCGTATTAATTGAAGGTGAAAAAATCCTTTTGTCTCGTCAGTGGGATGGTTATGATTTCCCTGTTGGAGGAATTGAGATAGATGAAACCATTAAGGAAGCTTTGAAAAGGGAATTTATTGAAGAGACTGGAATCGAAGTAGAGCCGGTAATGCCTGTTCACTGTGAGACTGATTTTTTTAATCCAGATAATACGGATAAGTATAAGGGGCAATATTGGAATGCGGTTATGATGTACTATCTGGTAAAGAAAGTGGGCGGAGAGTTAACAAAGGATAATTTATACGACACTGAACAGTAATATGCTAATATGCCTGAGTGGATTCCTTTGGATGGTATATATGAGAAGAAGTTTTTTAATTCAGTGGATAGTGTTTGGCTAATCAAAAAAACTAATAAACTGAAAGAAACATTGAATTTGTGATAATAAGTGTATGACTGGCATTACAGAGAACAAAAACAACACATACTTAAATACAATCAAGGAATGTTTTGATGTTATTTTGAGCGGTGAGAAAGAAGACAGTCGTTTAGCGGCTCGCAAAGTCAGAAGGCTATTGTATAGTTCACGGGGGAGCGGTAATAAGTTTGGTGATATTAAAAATATAGTTAATAGCGCGCCCGGTAATTACGTAATAATAACAGAATCTTGGCGACAGGAGAATTTTGTTTCTGCCGTATCAGTTATTTATTATTTACATGACAGGGAAGTACAACCAGATTTTCTTTTCCCTTGGCTCTTTCAACTTCTTGAACATAAAAGCGGTACAGTCCGTTATGCGGCAGTAAGAATGTTCATAAATGAACTCGGACCGTTGACTGTTCATATCCGTGTCCCTGAATATAAGTCAGAGAGACTGAAGCCCGAGCAAGCTGATCGAATACTCCAAGCTCTTTTCGTAAGCTTGAATAATATGCTAGCCAGATTATGGGAGCCAAAGTATAAAAGATATAAATATATTAATTCTCTGCCAGCTAATCCTTATAAATCAGTTCAGATGGTAATGGCTGAACTGGAAGAGTATTGTGGTAAAGATTATGGAAAATGATTTCAAGAAAATAACAGAATATATGTTTATAGAACCTAAACCAGAGAAGGCAGATTTGATAATGGTATTCGGTACCAAGCACAAAAAAGCATCCGAGAGGGCAGGCAGGCTGATATCTTCTCGCTCCAAATCATTTAATCTTTTATAATTTATCATAGGAATCCAACTTACCATATTTGGCGCTTCGCGCCAAATATGTTGCGTTAGATTCTAGACTCGAACATGGAATTGAAAAAGCCTTTTTGTTTATCGGTTTCAAGCCGGGTAATCAGGCAATGTATACTAAACTGCAAGAGCTTGGCTTTATTTGCGTTTTTAAGCCGACATTATCATTGAAAGACGGAAAAATTAAGGGGAATGTTGATGCAGAATTGGTATTACATTCAATAATAGAGTATGATAATTATAATGAGGCCCTGATCGTTTCCGGCGACGGAGATTTTTATTGCCTGATAGAGTATCTTATCGGTAAAAATAAATTTAAAAAAGTGTTGGTCCCTAATTTTTATAGTTATTCAAGCCTGCTTGACAGGTTAAGCACTCCGCAAAATAATATCCTGCATTTTGTAAATTTTTTACGCAAGAAGCTGGAATATAAGAATAGAGGAAATGAAAAAGGCTCTCTTCGGGACCAGCCCCTCAGAGAACCTTCTTCGTCGTAATTCTACTTATTATTTTTTTTCTCACTCGGGGAGGTTTGGATTAAAAAAGAACAGGGCGGCCATTCTTTTTTAATTTTTGCGAATGAATTGATTTTTTAGAGGGGGGGAATGGTAGATTTAAGGCAGGATAATATAAAAATAAAAAAGTTTTGTTTTTAATCTTGCACTTTTTTAGAAAAAAGTACTCCCGTCATTCGACGGGACTCGCTTGATAAAAATTTTGGATCACTTGCTATGAAATATAACCTTTTGTCTTATTGCCCTGCCAGGCGGGCGGGTTTACTTTCTTGTAACCAAGAAAGTAACAAAGAAGTTTCGGGGGTCTCACTTGAGCTATCATATTGATTTAGCTTCGGGCCTTTGGCCGGGGCGCTCAAATCGACCCCCGAACCCCTGGGATGTTTTTTAAAAGTTTGAAGCATTTATTTTTTAAAATATATTAAGGAGGGGGTATGAACATTAAAGACATGCCGGCGCACGAACGCCCTAGAGAGAAAATAATCGAACGCGGGCCGGCCGGATTAAAGGACAAGGAACTGCTGGCCATTATTTTACGGACCGGGCAGGCCGGGAAAAACGTCGTGGAGCTGGCCGCGGAGATCTTGCGGAAATGGCCGATGAAAAAGCTTTTGGCCATGAAGTACGAGGACATGATCCGGATCCGGGGCATTGACTCGGGCAAGGCCTGCGCGCTAATGGCCGCGTTCGAACTCGTAAAACGCGCGCTGGAAGTTGAAGACAATAATCTGCCGACGATCAATAGCGCCAAGGACGCGGTGGCCCAGCTTCAGGAACTGCGCACGGCCAAGAAGGAGCATTTCGTCGTTTTATACCTGAACGCGCGCAATCAGCTGATCCATAAGGAAACGATCTCGATTGGGACTTTGAACGCGAACCTGGTCCATCCGCGGGAGGTATTCAAGCCGGCGATCGAGCATCTGGCCGCGTCGATCATCGTGGCGCATAATCATCCGAGCGGGGGCTCAGAGCCGAGCGCGGCGGATTTGGAGTTAACAAAGCGATTGCAGGAGGCGGGGAAGCTGATCGGAATTGAAGTGGCGGATCATCTGGTTATCACTAATAAAGATTTTAGAAGCATAAGCTGAGTCAATAAAACTGCCGCACAATAATTCCGCGCGTAAAATTGCCAGGGTTTGGCAGATCCGGCCTCTATACGAAAATTCGTCATAATTTTCCATATTTCCGCGAACTATTGTTGGGCGATTAATAATTGAGAATCTCAAATTATGCCAGGAGTTAAAGCCATTTAATCTTTACGCGTTTTCCATTATTTATGATCACCTTAATTTAGGCTCTAGACTAGATACTTCTATGCTATAATGGCAATATGAAGCTAACTAGAGCTAAAATTTCTATTT
>PCSD01000031.1 GCA_002771615.1 Candidatus Falkowbacteria bacterium CG23_combo_of_CG06-09_8_20_14_all_49_15 | reverse complement strand
CGCGGACGGCCACGCGCCGACCGCGCCCGGGAGCCTCACTTTTAATGCTCATGGCAATGATTTTATCGTCATTAATTTCGGCGCCACCAGCACGGAAAGCAATTTTTCCGAGTATAAGATATTTTATAAAATCGGCTTGTCCGGCGTGACCGAAGGAGACGAAGAATGGAATTCCGGCGATGACGCGGCGCTCGGCAACATCAATTTTCTCGGCGCGGCCACGACCACCATCACCGGCTTGAATCCGGACGAAGATTATGTCTTTAATATCTGGGCCTATGACCAAGCGGGCAACAAAAGCTCGGCTATTGAGGAGCTTCAGGCCAGCACCAACCGGCCGCCGCTCAAGCCCGATTCTTTGGCGCAGAATGCGCTCGGCGGCGAATCAATCGCAAACGGCGCCTGGACTGATCAGGAAATCGTCTATCTGTCCGCTTCGTCAAGCGAGCCGGAAGGCGAAGGTCTGACCTATTATTATGAATTGCTTCCGGCGGCCGGTAATTTCACGGCGTCCGTGAGCGAACCGGCTTCGGCTTGCGCCAACGGTTCGGAATATTACAGCTGTCCCAACAAGATTTGGTCCAGCGCGGACCAGACCGCCTGGTACGACAGCCGCTGGGCTTACCGCAAGAAGATTGTCATTGATTCCCGGGCCGTGGAGGATGATCTGGCTGATTTTCCCATACTGGCCACGACCACGGACGCGGATCTGGCCGCGCAGGCCCGCGCGGATGCTTATGACATAATTTTCACCGCCGGCGACGGAACAACTTTGCTGGATTTTGAAAGGGAATATTGGTCGGCCGGCAACGGGGAATTGGCGGTCTGGATCAAGAACGATCTCAAGCAGGCGACTGATACGGTCATGTATATGTATTACGGCTACGCGGATCAAGATGCGGATTTATCCACGACTACCGGTGTTTGGGACAGCAATTTTAAAGGCGTCTGGCATTTGGACGAAAGCCCGGCGAACGGCGGCACCCATTATGATTCAACGATCAACGCCGCCAACGGCACCTTGGTTGACGCGGATAGCGACAGCGACACGGCCGCCGCCGGCCAGATTGACGGCGCAGACCGATTCACCGGCGATGCCACCAATGACGACTATATCAATATCAGTAATTTTACCGGCTTGAACGGCTCTTACCAGGCAATGGTTTCTTATTGGGCCAAGCAAGATACCAATACGGTGAGAGACTATTCTGTCTGGGGGAACAATAATGTATTGATTGAACACGGCGCGTCTTACGGCTCGCCACAGGGCGCGGCGAACATCCGCGTGCGCTGGAATCTGGTCACCACCACTTGGGGAAACACGCATATCGCGCCCAATGTCTTGGATGCCAATATCTGGCATTATTGGACATTCGCTTATAACAATGGCACGACCACGATCTATAAAGACGGCGCTCCGATTTACACGGCCAAAGAATCCGGCGCGAATACGCGGATCAATACCACGGCCACCGCCTATCAATTGGCCTGCCGTTCCGCTACCGGCTGTTTTGACGGCAGTCTGGATGAGATCCGGATTGAAGCCCGGGACCGCGGTTCGGCTTGGGTCCGCACCGCTTTTACCAATCAGTTCAAGCAGAAAACTTTCGCACGCTGGCAAGCGGCAGAAAGCGCGCCCATGGCCACCAGCACGGTGGAAATCCGGGCTCTGCCGGACGCGCCGGCCGGCTATAAATGGCAAGTGCTGGCTTGCGACGAGGTCGGCGCTTGTTCCGCTTGGTCAAATTTCAACGACAGCGCGCCCAATCTGAGAGTTGACCATACCCGCCCCAGCCGCCCCGGCGCTTTGGCGGTCAGCTCGGTTAGCTCCACCGGCGTTGTTCTTGATTTCGGCGCGCCCGCGGTTGAAGAAAATTTTTTGGAATATAAAATATTTTACCAGGCCGGCAACGCCGGCGTCAGCGAGGGCGGCACGGAATTCAGCTCTTCCAGCGATGCCAATTTAGGCAAGCAAGATTACCAATCGGCCGCGACCACGAGCATAGACAGCTTGACGGCCGGCACGAAGTATTTTTTCAATATCATCGCTTATGACGAGGCGGGCAATTCCGTCTGGGCGGACGAGATATCAACCACGACGCCGGCCGCGAGCAATCCGCCGATTTCTTCCTTTATCTCAGCAGTACCCGCCATGGACGGATCCGGCCAAGTGACTTTTTCCGTGGCCGTTGACGACGCGGACAATAATGACACAGTCAGGCTGAAGCTGGAATATGAAGCCGGCGGCAGCTGCGCTTTTTCGGCCGCCGCTGATCCGACGATTAATGAAGCGGACAATAGCACATCCGCCACTTACGGCGACCCGCAAGTGGACAACCAGACGGAGTATCAGATCGGTTCCAGTACCGGTTGGATTTTGACTTCGCCCGGAGAGAATACGGTCAATTTCGTTTGGCTTTCCCAGGCGGATCTGGATGGGCTGGAAGGGACTTATTGCTTGCGCCTGACTGCCAATGACGGCACCCAAACCCAAACCGCGCCGGCCACTACGACCGTTTATCTGGACAACCTCAAGCCGACCGCGCCCGGCCCCTTGGATTTTTACGCGGCTGGAAACGATTCAATCACTTTGTCTTTCACTGCCACCTCCGCGGAAACGAATTTTGCCGAATATAAAATATTCCATAAGCCGGGCGCAGATTCGGTCAGCGAGACGGACAGCGCCTGGGCCTCGTCTTCCGATCCGATCCTGGGCAATATCAATTTCGGCCAGCCGGCCAGCACCACGATCACCGGCTTGGCCACCGGCACGCAGTATGTTTTCAACATCTGGGCCTATGACCAATACGGCAACCGCGCCAGCTCGGCGGCGGAAACCGCCGCTCACACCAACCGCCGGCCGGGAACGCCGTCCGCTCTCAGCCAAACCAAATCCGGCGGCGCCGCAGCGGTCGCGAACGGCGCTTGGCTGACCAGCAACACAGTATCCCTGGCCGCGGCCGCGCTTGATGAAGATGGAATAGAAATTATCAATCTCTATTTTGAATTATTGCTCCAAAATGATACCTTAACCACGGCCACGACCGTACCGCTCAATCCTTGCGCTTCAACCACGTCCTGGGGTGATTGCCTGAGCAAGGTCTGGACTGTCCAATCCTTGGCCGGCGATTATCAGCTTACGCCTTTTGCCGCCACCTCCGCGCCGGCGGATCTGCCGGAAACGGCCGGCGGCTTGAAATGGCAGGTCCTGGCGTGCGATGACCAAGGCGCCTGTTCCGAATGGCAGGTTTTTGATCCGGCGACGCCGAATTTCAAGATTGATTCAATCGCGCCTTTGGCGCCGGCCGATCTGACCATTGATTCTTACCGGGCCGAAAGCATCACCGTGGCTTTCAATGGCACGACCACGGAGGATAATTTCCGGGAATATATAATTTATTACGCGCTCGGCACGGAGAACGTCGCGGAAACTGACACCCCGTTCGCTTCCACCAGCGATCTTAATTTAAGCAATATTAATTTTTTCGGCGCCGCTACCACTACGATCAGCGGCTTGGGCGCCGGCTTGGATTATGTTTTCAATATCTGGGCCTATGACCAGGCCGGGAACAAAGCCAGCGCCACGGCCATGACCGCGAGCACGAACAATTTTCCGAACGGCGCGTTTTTCCTGTCCGGGCAGAAAGCCGACGGCAGCAAAACCGCGGATTTGTATTTCAGCGCGAGCGATCCGGACGGCGACGATGAAACGCGCGCGCGTTTGGAATACGCCGGCGCGGACTGCGATTTCTCTTCGCCGTCCGCCCTCGCATTGGATATGACCGATACAAACGCGACTTCCACTTATGGCGACGCGAAGATTGAAAACAGCAATTATTACCAAGCCGGCAATAATTCCGGCTGGATTATAACTTCTTCCGGCGCGAATCTGGTGAGCGTGGATTGGTTGGTGAATAATAATTTGCCGAATACCGAAGGCGACTATTGTTTACGCCTGATAGTTTATGATGGCCATGACGAACAAGTTTTACCCGCCACCACGACCATCAGCGTAGACACGCTCAATCCGACCGCGCCCGGCGATCTGGAACTTTTCAGCCGCGCCGGCGAAACTTTGACTCTGTCTTTCGGCGCCTCCACCACCGAAAGCCATTTCCATAAATACCGCCTTTTTTACAAGGCGGGCGTGGCCGCTGTCACTGAAAGCGACTCCGAGCAGATGGACGATGATTTGGACTACCAAGATTACCGCGGGACCGCGACCACCACGGTTATTAATTTGAGCCCCAACACGCAGTACAGTTTCAAAATATTCGCTTATGACCATTATGGGAACAAAAGCAGTTCCGGACAGACAACTTTCACCACCAACAGCCGGCCCAGCGGCGCTTTCAACCCCAGCTTGACCGCCCAAAAGATTGACGGCACCGGCGCGGTGGAAGTTTCCATCCAGGTTTATGACACAAATGGAGATCCTTGCCGCGCGAAATTAGAATATGCCGGCGCGGACTGCGATTTCTCTTCGCCCCAGGATCCGACTTTGGATGAAAATTCCGCCACCATTACGGCCGATTACGGCCAGCCGGCCATTGCTGACGACTACGAATACCAGATCGGCACGGGCACGGATTTGATCGTCACGGCCAGCGGCGCGAATAACGTCAAATTCCACTGGCTGTCCGCCACGGATTTGGCCGGACAATCAGGGACTTATTGCCTGCGCTTGACGGTTTTTGACGGCGCGGATACGCCGGCGGCCGCGGCCACGACCACCTTGCTGATTGACAATCTGGCGCCCAGCGCGCCCGGCAATTTATCCGCGGCCGCGGCGGCGGTCAGCTGGGTCAAGCTGAATTTTTCCGCGACCAGCTCCGATGACAACTTCAAAGAATATAAGATCTTTTACAAAGCCGGCAGCGGCGGCGTGACGGAAAATGATTCGCCGTTCACGGCGGCTCAGGACGGGAATTTGGCGGAGTTTGATTATGGCGGCGCGGCTTCCACGACCATCACTGGCCTGGCGCAAGCCACACCGTACTATTTCAACATCTGGGCCTATGACGATTTCGGCAACCGGACCGCCGCGGCTCTGGAAACGGCCACCACCACCCTGGTCCAGCCCAGTGCCACCTGGCGGGAAACGGAGGACGCGCCTTTGCCGACAGCGGGCGTTTACGCGGTGAAAAACGAAACTTTGCGCCTGCGCTTCGCGCTGGCCAATTTGGGCGATATAAAAACGGAAAGCGTGGTTTATACCCTTGAATATGGGCAAAAAAGCGGAACCTGTGAAGCGATCGGGGATTGGACAACCGTGCCGGCGGACAGCGGCAGCACGGTTTTCGTGATGGCCGACAGCGAATATTTCAACCAGCACAGCTCCACCACCGCCCGCTTACTTAATATTGAAAGCTATCCGTTCGCGCCCGGATACATGGTCAAGGCCGGCGATCACAGCACGGGCTATCAAATCCTCAATAACGGCTATTACACGGAATTGGAATATGCCCTGAAAATACAGCCCGCCGCCCAGGCCGGCGGCACCTATTGTTTCCGCGTGACGCAAAGCGGCGCGCGCGTGAACAATTACGGCCGCTATCCGGAGATATCCGTTTCTCCGCCCCCGGATGCCGCGTTTGTTGCCAGCGATCAATTGACGGACGGATCAGACAAAGTGCGGATCGGCTTTACGGTTGATCATGACGGCGAATTGCCGGTGCGCGCCCGGGTGGAATACGCGTCCGATTGTTCCTTTGCCCCTCCCGGCGATCCGTCTTTGGACACGGAAAATATCAGCGCCACTTATGGCCAGCCCGGCATTGACAATAACAGTGATTATCAAATCGGCACGAGCGCGAATTGGATCATCACCCAGGAAGGGGAGAATGAAGTCTATTTCAACTGGCTGGCCGGTACGGACGCGCCGGCTGAAGAGGGCGATTATTGCTGGCGCTTGACCGCCAATGACGGCTATGACGACCAAAGCGCGCCCGCCACCACGAGCGTGAGCGTTGACACCAAGGCGCCCAGCGCGCCCGGCAACCTGTCCGTCCTGGAAAAGACCATGAATTCGGTCACTCTCGGCTTCGGCGCCACCAGCTCGGACGGCTATTTCCGCGAATACAAGATATTCTACCGAGAAGGCGCGTCCGGCGTCACCGAATCCGACTTTCCCTGGGCCTCCAGCTCGGACGCCAGCCTGGGCGCGTTTGATTACCAAGGCGCCGCCTCCACCACGATCACCGGTCTAATCGCGAATAAGCAATATGTTTTCCGGATCTGGGCCTATGATGATTATGGCCACAAAACCCCGTCCGCGGGCGAGGTGAGCGCCAAGCTGGTGCCTACGATTTCCGGCGTGGTCTATGACGCGCCCGGCGGCAGTCCGGTTTTAAGCGCGCCGACCGTGACGATCGCGGTCAACGGCTTTACGCGGGAAACGCAAAGCGCTCTCGCGGGCAACGGCCGTTTTACTTTTTCCGATATTGATCCGCCGGAATCAGGCACGCCTATCGCGGTCTTTTTGAACAATAACCTGGAAAAGGGCGCGGTCTATTTTCGTTACGGCGTCTCCGGCTCCATCAACGATCTGGATATCTACCAAAATTACATCATTGTCCGGCATGACGATGCCGGACCGATCACGGTCGCGGATCTGGACAGTTATGACGGCGACAACGATCCTGATATCAAAGCAACTGTGTCCGGAGAGAGCCTGGTTTTGGCCGCCGGCCACAGCCTTTATGTCTGGCCCGGAGACATTTTCCTGTCCGGCGACAACATCCTGTCTTTCACGGACATCAAGATCAAGGGCAGTTTCATCGCTTCCGGCACCCAGGCCATCACCGTTTATGGCGGTTGGGACGGCCGCGGCGGCGTGTTTGCGGCGGCTTCTTCCACGGTGGAATTTGCGGCTGGTTCCGGAAGTTATGATATTTTCACGGCCGGCGCTGATTTTTATAATCTGATTTTTAACGGCGCGGGGGCCAGCTGGAATTTTGCGGACAACGTGCGCGTTTTGGCGACCACGACCTTGAATCAAGGCGCTTTGCAGGCCGGCGGAGACAATAATTTTGAAACCAGGAGCTTGGTCATCGCCAATGGCGCGTCTTTTGAAAAAGCGACTGGCACCGGCCTGCTCATTTTTGAAGGCGACGGCCAAGACGGTTATTTTCAAGATGATAATTATCCCTTGATGGATTTGGGCAATGCGCAAATCGGTTATTCGCCGGCCGTAACCCGCTTGAATTCCGATTTTTCCGCCACCAGCCTAACCGTCAACAGCGGCGACAGTTTTTTCACCCGCGGCTATGAAGTGGGCATCACCAATTACATCGCCGTTAACGGCATATATAATGCCACGGACGACAAGGAAGGGGACGGTACAATTACGACTTTGGGCACGGATTGGACCGTGGCGCCGTCCGCGACCTTCGTCGCCGCCAATTCCACCACCACTTTCAATGGAGCGGGCGCCAGTTTGATCAGTACCGGCGGCACGGATGACAGCCATGATTTTTATCATCTGGCCTTCGCCAAAGCCAGTCTGGCCACCAGCACTTTATCCGGCTATGAATTGCAGGTGAGCGGCAACCTGGCCATCGGCGCCAATTCCATCCTGGACGTGGGCGGGAACAATTACGACATCACCGCTTTGGGCGGCTGGCAGAACAGCGGGCAATTCATCGCTCGCCAAGCCAGCACCACTTTTTCCGCGGTTGGCCCCGGCCATATTATTCAGGCGGGAAATTCTCCTTTTTACAATATAATTTTTGACAGCGCGGCCGGCGGTTGGACGATTGCCAGCCACGCCACTTCCTCTAACGACTGGCGGATCACCAGCGCTTCCAGCCTGTCGGTCGCGGCCGGCCAGTCCGTGGCCGTCACCGGAAAATATATCATCAGCGACAGCGCTCCGTCCGCCACGGCCTGGGCGGCCGGCTCGGCGCTACGGCTGGGCGGCAGCCAGGATTACACGATCGGCGCCAAGAGCCAGGATCCGGAAACATACGCCCGTCTGCTGGTCGGCCCGGGCCTGGAGATCACCCTCTGGAATTCTTCGTCCACGCTTTATGACATTGATGATTCATCGGTTTTATATTCCATCCATCATCATAACGATGCCGGCCAGCTTTTCATCTGGGGGCAATATGAGATTGGCGCCGGCCGTACTGAATATTGGAGCCGGTTGCTTGATTTTGACGGCACGGATATCAGCGCCTCGCCGCGTCCGGCCGTGGTCCGGATCGCGGATAATTCGGCGGTGATCGTGAACGGCGGCACGTTAAGAATCATCGGCGCCACGGGCGCGAGCACCACAATCAGCCGGCAGGGAACCGGCGCGTACGGCTTGTCGGTCAGCGCCGGCGAGCTGGAAGCGAATTATTATGAAATCAGCGGCTTGGACCAGGATGGCTTGGAATTATCCGGCTCCCCGGTAATCCATTCTTTGGATAATGGCAGTTTTGAACTCACATATGACAGCGGCGCCCTGATCAGCATCGCTTCCTCGGTCCTGGCCGCCAATCCTTATGCCACGACGACTGATTGCCGTTTTGCCACTTCAACCGATGCCGCCAGCGGAATCAATGTCGCCTTAACTGGTCTTCCGCCCGCGCCTTGGACTTTTACTAATCATTACGGCGGCTTGGCTGGCGATGATTTTGACAGCGATCCTTTTGATCCGCGCGGCTATTTGGTCTGGGATGACAGCCCTGATTACACGCCGCGTTCCCAGGATTGGCGTTGGTTCCATGACGAAAAGAGCGAGACTCCTTCCGACCGCAATCTGACTTCCACCAATACGATGCCGGTGATCGGCCCGAATAATATTTTGAAATTGCGCCTGACCGTCAAGGAAACCGGCGGTCTGGCCGGACAAAATGTCAAGATGCGCTTGGAATATTCCACCTATTCCGATTTCAGCGCCGACGTTTGGCCAGTGGGCGAAATCGGTTCCACTACTTCGGCTTGGAACTATGGCGATGGCGCCGACAATGACAATGATCCGATCACCACCCATCTTGTTTTTGACGCCGATGCCCTGGCTACGCACAATGAATCCGGGTTGTCTTTTTCGGATTACGCGCACGCGACCGGTTCGGCCGCGGAATGGGAATTCACGATCCACAACCATGACGGCGAGGCTTATACGGCCGAGAATGAAAGGGTCTATTATTTCCGGCCCCGGGCGGATTATGATCTGCTCGGCTTGCCCGGCGAAAAAGCGGTCGTCTATAATGACAGTGAAATTTACCCGAGTGTCATGGTTTCCACCTCTTCCTTGACTTTTGTTATCAGCGGCTTGCCTGCCGGTACCGCCACGGAAGGGGTGGTGACGGATATTGCTTCTTCGCCCCTAACCATCAATTACGGCTCCTTGCCTTGGGGTGCGGCCGTCAATTCCGCCCAACGTTTGGTGGTGACCACGAACGCCGAACAAGGCTACCGGATTTTCGTCAAACAGCGCCAAGATCTGACCAGCCAAAACGGCAGTTCAATCTATCCGATCAGTTATCCGAACAGCAGTCCGGCCGCCTGGAACATCAATCCGAATGTCAGTGGTTTCGGCTATCACACGGGCGACGAAACTTTGACCGGAGTTTCTCCTTCCCGTTTCGCCCCGGACAATACTTATGCCCGCTTTGACTCTGTTTTTGATGAGATCGGCTACCATCCTCTGCCGGCGCAAGATGACGTTTTTGACATGGTTTATCGCTTGGAAATTACCAATATGCAGGCGTCCGGAGAATATGAAACCGGAATAAATTACGTCGTAATCCCGAATTTTTAAAGTTAATCATCCGAATGATCCGCATAAGGGGACACGCATACTACGAATATGGCATAATTTGATGAGGCCAATCAATTCATATCTGTGGATAAATATTTTATCCGGAAAAATATAATACTATCTTTAATTTATTTTTTCTTTAATATTAAAATAAAATATATTATAGTAAATATTTATTAATATCGGTCAGAAATTATTGACCAATATTTATAAATAGGGTATAATAGACTATAGCAGTATAGCAATATAGCAATACTGTAAAAAAACAAAAAAACTAAATAAAAATGAAAAACAAAAGAAATTGGGTAAAGATAAAAAGCCCGATTACCAGGCAAATATATAGGTTATTTACTATAATCTTTTTGCTTTTCAAGTAAAAGGATTTTTTTGTTGGAAAATTTTAATTTACGGGCCGGAAAGGTCGAGCCCATAAAAATAAACACTAAAAATATGCCACAAACTAAAAAATTCCGTTTAAAAGACATTGAGGAAGAGGTTGACCGGGACAAAACTACTTTGATCCGCTGGGAAAGGGAGGGGCTTATCCCAAAAGCCAAAAGAGATTCCCGGGGCTGGCGTTATTACAGCCAAGAGGAAATCGCCTCTATTGTTCACAAGGTCATTGCCTCGGATTATTTCCGCAATACCGCTGCCTATTAAAGATTCATATAATAAAATAAAATTTAAAAAACTATGAAAAACAAAAAGTTCAGAAAAATCGCCGTTAGTCTCCTGATCTTTTCCATGGTCGGGATCTATGGCTATTTTCCGCTTTTACGTTCCGCGGCGGCCGTTGATTCCATCATGCAAGCCAAGGACACGATCAGCGATTCGGACGCCGGGGTGGTGGCCACGCACACTTTTACTTTCACCACCGGCACCACGACTCCGACCGGCGGCTATTGGCTGATTGATTTTAATAACGTTGTCAACGGCTTCAGCGGCCAGGCTACCGGCAGTTTATCTTGCGCTTATGGCGCGGCCAACATTGACGAAGATGCTTATGCGGATGGCCAAGTTTTCTGCCGGATGACTGCGCCTTTAGCCGCGACAACGACCCAAGTGGCCATTTCCGACGTAACCAATCCTATGCCCGGCAGTGAAGGCGTTAAGTACATCTGGGTTTATTTATATGACGCCAGCGGCACGGTTTTGGAAAGAGTGCAGTTGGCGGTTTTCATCATCCAGGATGTCCTGGTTACCGCGCGCGTTGACTCATTCTTGAATTTCACGATCAACGGCGTGGCCGCGGACGCGAAAACCGTCAATGGCGTAAATTGCGACGAGACCACCACCGCTACCAATACGCCTTTCGGGACGCTGGTTATCAATGCCACCACAACGGTCTGCCAGCGCTTGAACGTGACCACCAACGCGACTGAAGGTTATGTGGTCACTGTCCATCAGGATCACGAGCTTTTATCCGATGGCGGCGCGAACATCAACAGTTTCAATAATTCCCCGGACAATACCGGCTCCTCGACGCCGGAAATCTGGCAGCACCCGAAAAATATTTTGGATACCTATAATACTTACGGCCACATGGGTTTGACCAGCGATGACGATGACGGCGTTTTACTTGGTAATGATTATTACCAGGGCGGCGCGGCTTATTATGTCGGCTTGAACAGCACGGATCCGGTGGCGATTATGGCGCATGACGGTCCGTCCGACGGCACGACACAGAATATCGGCGAATCGTTCGTGGCCTATTCCGTCCAAGTCGCTTCCCTGCAGGAAGCCGGCGATTACGAAAGCACCTTGACTTATATCTGCACTCCGACTTTTTAAGCAAATAGTCGCGGATTCATAAGTATTTGTTCACGATCCTGCCCCGCTTGAAACGGGGCAGGATTTTTTTTGAGTTATCCACATGAACACTCATCAAAATTTAATTTTCAAAACAGCGGTGTGTAGATTAGAAATTATTTATTTAAGATTAAACAATTATTATTTATTTTCTGGTAATTGGCATGACGATGTTAAAATGTTATAATATCAACAGCTATTCCTTTTGGTTTATTATTAATCCCAAAACCAAGCAGGCTTAATAAATTTTTTTGCTCTAACAGGCAATCAAAGGTCGAAAGCTTGCAAAAAGGAAAAATAAAAAATTTAGAATTTAAAATTTCTTAAATTTTAAATTTTATCCTCATGCTAAAAAGACACCAAGGGCGCATTGCCCTGATTGCCATTATGATTTTTTCATTGGTGGCAATGTATGGTTTTTATCCGTTTAACGGTTTGATCAAATTCGCCAAAGCCGGCTCGCTGTACAGCGTCAAAGACACGATCAGCGATTCGGACAAGCAGGCCTCTTCTTCCCATGCGATAGTTTTTTCCATGAGTACGGCTCTGGGAGAAAATGAATATGTGGAGGTCAGTTTCCAAACCGGCTTCACCAACTTTGCCAGTGCGGCCATCAATTGTCCGGCCAACACCACCGCTTCCACCACTTCCGCTTCCGATGATTATCGGGTGCTCAGGTGCAAAGTGGACGCGGGCCAAAGCCTGGCTGTCCAACCGGCAACGCACACGATCACCATCTATAATCTTTTGAACCCGAACGCTACCGGCGACAAGGATGTGACTGTGACCACTTATGATAACACGGACACGGTCAAGGATGAGACGGTTCTGAAAGTTTATATCATAGACGATGTGACCGTGCGGGCAACAGTTGACGCCACTCTGACTTTTACGGTTTCCGGGCTGGGGCCGTACAGCACCAAATCAACGGTGAACGGCATCGGTCTGAGCGGAACTTCCACGGCGGAAGAAATCAATTTCGGCACCCTGCATTCCAACGCCTCCACCACTTTTGCCCAGAATCTGACGGTTTCCACCAATGCCACGGACGGCTTCATCGTGACGGTGCAGAAGGACCAAGATTTGCAGAATGCGGCCGGCGCGACCATCAACAGCTTTAACAATTCTCCGGACGGCACCGGTTCAACAACCCCAGGTCCCTGGAGCGATCCCGGCGGCGTCCTGGAAAGTCCGAATACCTACGGTCATTGGGGCTTGACTTCGGATGACGATGATGCGGCTGATAACCTGATCATGACTAACGATTATTACCAGGGCGAAGCTTATTACGTCGGCACTGATGGTACCGATCCGACGATCGTGATGGCGCATGTTGGCCCGGCGGACGGCAGTACCCAGAATATCGGCATGGCGGCCGTCGCGTATTCTGTCCGGATTTCCGACTTACAGGAAGCGGGCGATTACAGCACGATCCTGACTTATGTCTGCACTCCCACTTATTGAACTTGTTGATATGTGCGGCAAAACAAAGACTTCCTTGTTTTTCAGGGAAGTTTTTGTATATTATTAGACAAAAAAGAATTTTTTTATGAATTGAAACATTTTTAAAAAAATGTTAAAATATGATTGAGTAAGAAATTGACGGGCGTAGAGTGGCTATACCCATAATTTATATTTAACTATTTATATTAAGGGCCGTTTATTTTCGGACTTATGTTTTTGTCCGATACGGACTCTTTCTAAAAAAAGAAAAATGAAAAAGATAATTTTCTTGTGTCTGCCGATTTGGCTATTTTTCATCGCGACTTCAGTCCAGGCCCAGTCCATCGGTTTAAGAATCAGCCCGCCTCGCTTTGAATACGTTGCCGAACCGGGCAAAATTATTGAAGATTATATCAAATTAACCAATGAATCGGAAGTCAGCAAAACTTTATTTCCCTATCTTAAAGATTTTAAAGCGGAAGGCGAGAACGGCGTAGCCAGGCTGATTCCGCCCGGTTCAGAGGAAGGCGCTTATCTGGCCAGCTGGATTGAGATTGATCCGGCCGGATTGGATTTTTCTCCGCAGGAAACGAAACAGATCCCTTTCAAAATCAAAGTGCCGGGCAATATCGGCCCGGGCGGATATTACGGCGCGGTGGTATTCGGCACCAAGCCGCCTCGGCTTTATCAGAACAGCGAAGAACGGGGAGCAGGAATGTCTGTTGCCCAGCAGACCAGCAGCCTGGTCCTCTTGCGCGTCAAAGGAGAGATTTACGAAGAGGCCGCTATCCGTGAATTTATTACAGACAAGGAAATTTATGGAACGCCTTTTTCCGTTGCTTTCACGGCCCGGATTGAGAATCTGGGCAATGTCCATGTCAAACCCAACGGCTTCATCACGATCAAGAATATGCTGGGCAAGAAAGTGGCGGAAATTGACATTAATGAGACCCAAGCCAACATTTTGCCCCGCAGTATCCGCCGTTTTACGCAGAATTGGTCCGGCCAGCGGGCTTTCGGGCGCTATACAGCCGAACTTGGTTTCAATTACGGCGCGGCCGTGGACAAGGGCGGGCAAGGGAAGCAAACTTTGTTTACGTCCAAGACTTTTTGGATTATGCCTTGGAAGCTGGTTCTTTTGGCCGGCCTGGGAATCGCCATCGGCCTTGTCTTGATTATCCTCGCCCTTCGTTTTTACCGTAATCGGGCGATCGCGAGCGCTTTGGCCCAGGCCGGTCTCCGGTCGGCCGGCCGCCGCAAATATCGCGGACCTTCCCGCATCTGGCATTTTATCCTCCTGTTGGGCGCCCTGCTTGTCATCGCTTTGCTTTTTGGCGTGGTTTTATATTTTCTGATTTTTGCCTGATGTCCGGCCTGAAATATTTTTTGGCGCGGGCAGATTTAATCAATCAACCACCATGGATTTACGGTATAAAAAGTTATTTCTCGGGGTTTTTTTACCGGTTTTGTTTTTTTTGGGAGCAGCGGTTTCGGCGCAGTCTGCAGACGCGGGCTTGACGGCCAGTCCGCAGATCATTGACGGCCAGGCGCAGGCCAAAGACCTTTTGGAATATGAATTTACGGTCCGGAATGATTCTGAACAATTCCGGCAATTCTATATTTTTGTCAGCGATTGGGATGAATTGTCCGGCCGGCAGGATGATGCCGATCCGTCCGGTCTTGACCGGTCATTATCTTTGGCCAGCTGGATGAGCATCAAAAGAGGTGTTTACGAAATGATGCCTAAAACCGAAATAGTTATTCCTCTGAAAATTAATGTTAATCTGAATGCTAAGCCGGGCCGGCGCCATGCGGCCATTACTTTCGCCGAGGGCGGGGATCGGCCGGCGGCGGCGGGAAATATGGCGGCCGGCGGCCAGCCCCAAGCGCTGGTAAACCTGGAAATCGTGGAAGAGATCATTGAAAAAGCCCAGATCGCTGATTTTAAGGCGGAAAAAAATGTCTGGTTCCGCGCGCCGGTAAATTTCACTCTGACGATCAAAAACATCGGCAATCGGCCGGTTCAGCCCCAAGGTTTTTTTTACATTTTTAACCGGCGCGGCCAAGAGATTGAAAAGATTCCTCTTGGCTTTGACGCGCCGGCCATTTCGCCGTCTTCTGTCTGGACTTATAATTTTTCTTGGAAAAACGAGGACGTCCGCGGCCGTTTCCGCGGACGGCTGGAAATGGAGTATGGCACGGCCTCGCCCCGGGATCTTCTGGACTCAATATTTTTTTGGGTGATTCCAGTGCGTTATCTTTGGTTCGCCGCCGGCGCATTGTTGGCTTTGCTTATTCTGGTCATAATTGTATTTTTCCGCCTTCGTCCGCGCTCCGATTGGGCTCCGGACGATCCGATCCGCGGCCATGACGGCGTTATTAACCTGAAAAAAGAAAAATAAGAGAAATAAAATATAATGAAGAATTATTTTTTTTCTAAAAGTCAGAACCAATCTTTTGGGCTGGTGATTGGGAAATTCGGCCAGTGTTTGTTTTTAGTCTTTTTTACCCTAGGCTTTTTAATCAATCCTGCTAACGCGCAGAGTGATTTGAACAAGCTGACCCTGACTATTACTCCGCCTTTGGTCAAGGCGAATGTCAGCCCGGGCGACACTTGGAACAGCTCGGTCAAGGTCATCAACAACAACAACCAACCCATCAAAGTTTTCACGGAGAAGCATGATTTCAAGAGCGGAGAAGAGGGCGGCATTGTTCTGCTCGCGCCGCCCAGCCAATCCAGCCCGGACAGCCAGGATTTTCTGCTCACGCAATGGCTGTCCATTGAAGCCGGGCCGATTGAGATCCCGGCTCAGAAAAGCGTTGATATCCCTTACACCATCAAGGTGCCGGCTAATGCCGGACCCGGCGGCCATTACGGGTTGATTTTTGTCGGCACCAAGCCGCAGGCGGAAGCGGCCGGCACCGTCCTCAAGGTTTCTTCCCAGCTGGCTTCAATCATCATGCTGACGGTGCGGGGGGAAACGACGGAAAGCGGCGAAATCAGGGAATTTTCCACGGACAAATCCGTTTACGGCCGCGCGGATGTGAATTTTTCGGTCCGTTTCACCAATACCGGCAACGTCCATCTTCAGCCGCGCGGGGATATTGTCATTTATGACCAATGGAATAAGGAAAAGGACAGGATTAATATCAACCATCAGAGCGAGTTCGGCAATGTCCTCCCGCAGAGCACGCGCCAATGGCAATACGTTTGGACCAAAGGCAATGGGCTTTTGGAAATGGGCCGGTATCGGGCTATGCTCGTCCTGTCTTTCGGCGAGACCAGCTATGAAACCGCGAGCCAGAGCCTTTATTTCTGGAAAATGAATTTTCCCGTTTTGTTCGGCTTTCTGGGCGGCTTGGCGTTTTTAATCATTCTGCTGGTCTTTTTACTCCGTTTGTATATCCGCCGCGCCGTAAAAAACGCACAATCATTTTTGCGCGTCAGTCCGCCGCCCGCGCCCGTCGGCCCGCAAACGTTGATTATTCCAGCGGCTGGCCAAGCGAACGGCGGATCGATTAACCTTAAGGACAAACCGGATTCCGTTTCGCCGGCGCCGCGCCGGCCGCGCCGAAAAAAGTTAGTCGCGGCCGGTTTGGCCGTTGTTCTGGTTTTTTCCGGCTACTATTTTTTCCGGTCTGGTACGGAAAAAGCTCCGGCTTTGGACGGATATCCGAAAATAAACCCGGTCCAGACAGAAGAAGCTCCGGGTGAGCCGGTTTTGCCCAAGGAACAGCCGTCTTCAGGAATGCCGGCCGCGAACAAAATCGTTTTGCCGGCCATAACGATCCTGAATGGCAGCGGCCAAAGCGGCGTAGCGGCCCGGGCTTTGGAGTTTTTCGCCTCCTCCGGTTTCCAGGAGATCAACACCGGCAACGCGGATCGTTTTGATTATGCCGGCACCATAATCAAATATCCGCAAAAATACGCCGCGCAAGCGGAAGCGGTCAGCCAGCTTTTTCCGATCGTGGTTGAGTTGATGACGGACGAGACGCGTCCGGAGGAAATTATTGTCATCCTGGGCCGGGATTTTTCGTTACAATTTTGATAGAGCGCTAATTATTGCCGTTTACTTCCGGGTTTTAATTTGTTCCGGCCGCGGGCATTAATGCTTTTTCCCCCCGGACAGGATTAAGTCTCTGAATATATGATCAAGAAGATCGTAAAATTCATCCATGGCTGGCGGATCTTTTTTTTCCTGCTGATCAGCTTGCACTTCTCGCTTTATCTCCAATTAAATTCCATCGACCTCGGCCAGTTTATCGGCGCCGGTTTCAGCAAGGCCTTGAGTGTCGGC
The DNA here is from genome assembly GCA_002771615.1 of Candidatus Falkowbacteria bacterium CG23_combo_of_CG06-09_8_20_14_all_49_15. Lineage (GTDB taxonomy): Bacteria > Patescibacteriota > Patescibacteriia > Patescibacteriales > UM-FILTER-48-10 > UM-FILTER-48-10. The sequence goes on along the minus strand of PCSD01000031.1, from coordinate 6,491 downwards.
ATGTCCGTGGGTGTCCAGGAAAATCCGCACAATAAGCTGGCGGCTCAGTTGGCCGAAAAAGAAAACCGTCTGGCGGAGAAAGAGCATGATTTAACGGTCAAAGAGGAGAACCTGGCCCGCCAGGCGACCATGGGCAATCCGCTGATTCTGACCGTGATTTTTCTGGGCATTGCCGCTCTTTTCATCCTGATTCTTTTGAATTATTATCTTGATTTTCGGCGGCGGCAAAAAGACAAAAAAGATGGAAAAACCAATTAAACCGATAATTTTTTTCTTGGCCGGGGCGATTTTCGCGTTCGGACTGTTGTTGTCTGGCGCTGAATCGGTGTCCGCCAAAGGTTTGGTTCACATCAGCGACCGTTTGAGCGATTCCGGCCCGTCCGCTTCTTCCAGCCATGAGATCAAATTCCTGCCGACTGTTGATATTCCGGCGGGCGGAAGGATTGTTTTTACGCCCGCGCCCGGGGAATTTTTTATTCCCGCGGAATTTTCCAGCGCGGAAGTTGATTTTGCCACCAGTTCCTCTCTGGGCGGAGAATTTATTGACCGGGAAGTCTCCGCGCTTGTTTCAACTTCCACGGACGGCGTGGCGGTGACGAGCGGAGCGAATGGCCGGATCGCGATCACCTTGAACAGCAGCGCCGGCGTGAGTGCCGGCACAGCCGTAAAATTGGTATTCGGCCGCTGGGCCGCGTCTGGCGAAGCCGGCCAGACCGACATCATCAATCCGGCCGCGCCCGGTTCCTATTCTTACCAGTTGGATTTTTACGACGCGGCGGATCACTTGATAGCCGGCGCCGATTATCTCAAGGTGGCGATCGTGGCGCCGGTATCAATGACCGGCTATCAGACCAAAATCCGTTTCAACGGTGCGCCCAGCGGCTTTCTCGCTTATGGTACGACTCAGACTTACATGTCGCTCCAGACCAATTACGTTGCCCATTGCCGCTACAGCATCGCCTCCGGCACGGCCTACGCGGATATGACCGACAATTTCGAATATACCGACGCTTTTTTCCATTCCCGCCTGCTGATCGGTTTATGGCCGGCGGAATATAATTTTTATATTCGTTGTTTGGATACGAAAGATATTGCCGATGACACTGATTATTTGATTAATTTCACCATCAAGGCTCAAGGCGATTCCGAAGGAACGGGCGAGGGCAGTGAAGGCGGGGAAGAAACCGGCGGCTCAGGTTCGGGCGGGGGCGGTTCGGGCGGGGGCGGGGGCGGAGGTTTCGGCAACCAACCCGGCCCGGGCACCGGCGACCTTCAGCCCTATCCGCCTTTGCCGCCGAATCCGATTGTCAGCTTTTCCGGCTGGGCTTATCCCAATGCTTCTATCAGTATTTTAAAGGACGGCGTCAAGGAGAAAACCGCCATGGCGGCGGCTAACGCCGCCTTTAGCCTGCTTTTAGACGATTTGAAAGAAGGAGTCTATACTTTCGGCCTGCAGGCCAAAGACAGCGATGGCCGTGAATCCCTGGCCTATACCACGACTTTTGCTTTGAAAGAAGGGACAAAATCAGTCTTGGCTAATATAATTTTGCCGCCGACGATCGCGGTGAGCGCTACTTATTGGGTCCCCGGCGACTCTCTTTCCGTGTCGGGTCAGTCCGCGCCCGGCGGGCAAGTGGAAATTTGGCTTTATCCGGAAGCCAGTGATTTAAACAGCGATAAAATTGTCAAGCAGACGGTTACGGCCGCGTCTGATGGCCGCTGGCAGGCCAGTTTTTCTTCCCAAGGCTTGGATAACGGCCAATACATTATGAAGGCCAGGACCGGCCTAAGCGGCATCGGCACCAGCGATTTCGGTACGGCGATCAAATTAAGCTTGGGCGAAAAAGCGCCACTGGCGGTTTGCGCCGGCGCGGACTTGAATGGCGACGGTCGCGTCAACATCACTGATTTTTCCATATTGTTATACTGGTGGAATTCCGATAATGCTTGCGCCGACCAGAATCATGACGGTCGGGTTAATTTGATAGACTTCAGTATTATGATGTACCACTGGACCGGTTGAAGGAATATTTGATTATTTTTTTGCTCGGGGTGGATAAATGTGTTATAATATTCACAAGCGATTATCCGGCGGTTATTGGCCGCGCATCAGCAGATAATTTTTTAAAATAATTATAAAATTATGAGTTCATTTTTAGACAAATTAAAAGGGAAAATCAACGAAGAAAATCTGCCCGCGCCTGAAGCGGCCGTGGAAACCCGGGAAAAAGACAAGGATGCGCTTGGCTATCTGCAGTTGGATGTGGATATCTTCCAGACCGCCGAAGAAATAATCATTTTCGCTTTAGTACCGGGCGTGGAGATAAACGATTTGGATATTACCGTGGAAAATGAGAATGATGTCATTACCATCCAGGGCACGCGGAAAAGACCTCTTGATCTGGAGGGTGAAGGAGGGGCGAAAAACCTCCGAGAAGAATTGCTTTGGGGCCAATTTTACCGGCAAATCGTCCTGCCTCAAGAGATAAATGTGGCGGAAGTCGCCGCCAAAGTGAATAAAGGTATTCTGACTTTGCGCTTGCCCTTATTGCGCCTGCAGACCAAAGGAAAAAAGAAGATTTCCATCCAAGCGGACAGTTTGAAGTGATTTTTCGGATTAATAAATCCTATTTATATTCATATGAAAAGAATAATCAGTCCGGTGCTTATCCTGTCTTGTTTCTTGGGGTCGTTTTTTTCCTTTATTCCGGCCCGCGCCGCGGGCGCGACCTTGTTTTTATCGCCCGCAAGCGGCTCTTACGCGGTGGGCAAAAATTTCGTGGTAAAGGTGATGATTAACAGTGGCGGCGGCCAGGGAATCAATGCCGCGGAGAGTACGATCAAATATGACGCGGAAAAATTGGCTGTGGCCAGCGTATCAGAAAGCGGATCAATTTTTGAGCTCTGGACAACCAAGCCGGCCAATAACGGCGCCCAAGGCACGATTACTTTCGGCGGCGGTTTGCCTTCCTCTTATACCGGCAGTGCCGGACTGATTTTCACCATTAATTTTACGGCGAAAAAGGCCGGGGCGGCCAAAGTGGATTTTTCAAGCGGGGTCGTGCTGGCCGCGGACGGCAAGGGCACGAATATTTTTTCCGGCTTTGGTAACGGCACTTATACTATTGAAGAAGCCAAGAAAGAAGAAGTAGTCAAACCGAAACCGGAAGAGCCGAAAAAAGAAGAGGTGAAAGGCGTCCTGCCGCCTTTGCCGGAAATCAATTCGGCCACGCATCCGGTTGAAGAGCAGTGGTATGCCGACAATCAGCCGGCCTTGGCCTGGAAACTTTTGTCCGATATCACCGGCATCAGTTATGGCATTACCAAGCAGGCCGAAGACGCGCCTGATAATATATCGGAAGGCATTGTGGAAGGAAAAAAATATGAAACTCTGCCGGATGGCGAACAATTTTTCCATATCAAATACCAAAACAAAGTCGGTTGGGGAAAAACCAGCCACTACCGGCTGTTGATTGATACCGAGGCGCCGGAATTGTCCAATGTCCGTTTGGATTTTGAAGGCGACGAGACCAATCCGCGGCCGGTCATCAAATTTAACGCCACGGACAAAACTTCCGGCATAGATATCTTTACGATCAAGCTGAACGGACTGCCGCAGGAGGTCAAGAAAGAGAATCTGGCTCAGGGCGAATATCGTTTGGAGGTTCTCGCGCCCGGGGAATACGATTTGGAATTCACGGTCGCGGACAAGGCGAAAAATTCCTCTTCGGCTGTTTTGAAATTCGCGATTTCGCCCCTGAAAGCGCCGATCATCACCGATATACCGAAAGAAATCACCACCCGCGACGAATTGATCATCCGCGGCACTTCTTTTTATCCCCAGGTGACGATCAAGATTTTTTTGGCTAAGAATTCAGGCGAACCGCTTGAGTCAATCATCAAGACTGACGACCAAGGCAGTTGGAATTATTTCCACCGCCAGGCCTTAAGCAAGGGCATTTATGAAGTGTGGGCGCAGGTGATTGACAGCCGGGGCGCCAAAAGTTCCCCGAGTGTCAAGTATATCCTGACTGTCAAGCGTCCGACATTGATTGAGGCTTACGGCTGGTTGATCATCTTGATTCTCTTGGCCGTCATCGTCATCCTCATTTTTTTCATTTTTTACCAGCGGCAGAAATACCGCCAAGAAAGAGCGCGTTTGAAAAAAGAAGTCACTGACGTTAAGAATCGGCTGGCGGAAATCTTCACGGCTTTGCGCGAAGAAGTGGATGAGATTATGGACATGGCGGATAAGCGTCCCGGCTTGTCCGAATCCGAAAGGCGGGTCAAGGAAAAACTTCAGGAAGCTTTGAATATTTCCCAGGAATTTCTGGACAAGGAAGTTGAAGATGTGGACAGGGAAATTAACGCGCCCGTGGAAAAAATCACCCCGAAATAATCCTCCAGCCGCGGCCAGTCTTTTTTTCCAATTAAAATAATCCGCCGGCAATTTTCGCCGGCGGATTTTATTTTTGTTAAAAACAAAACGGCCCGCAAAAATTGCGCCGCGCCGGCTTATTGAAAAAAAAATAATTTGTGCTATACTATTTCTATATGCCAAGGCCAAGATTAACAGACGGTCGGCGCGCGGCCGTTCTGGTCGCGCATCCGGACGATGAGACAATCTGGATGGGCGGTTGCCTGTTGTCATATCCGCTGATCAAGTGGGAGATAATTTCCTTGTGCCGCGGCGGCGATCCGGACCGGGCGCCGAAATTCCAGCGCGTCTGCGAGCGCTACGGCGCGCTTGGCCGAATGGCGGATTTTGACGACGAAGGCCGCGTGGATCTGGCCGCTTCCGTGCCCGCCTTGGAAAAAATAATCGCCGGATTCCTGTCCGGACACGCGTATGACTATATCTTTACGCATGGCGCCGGCGGCGAATACGGACACGAACGGCACCGCGGCGTCCATCAAGCCGTCGTTAATCTGCTCGCGTCAGGCCGTCTCCGCGCCCGAGAAGTATTTTTTTTCCATTACCGCCGCCGCCCGCGCCCCGATGGCAGTTTGGCGCCCCGCGCTCAGAGCGACTGGCTCCTGCCCTTGCCGCCCGCCATTTTTGCGGCCAAGCAAAGGATCATGACCGGCATCTATGGTTTCGCGCCGGACGGCATTGATACCCGCTACTGCCCGAATCCGGAAGCCTATAAAATTTTTGAAAATAAATTGTAATTTAATACGCGCTGGTTTGAATTAATGCGCCAAAAGCGAAGCGCGAATTATTTCAAGACAATTGGCGATTCGCGGATTAGTATTATATTCCCAGCCTCAGTCTAAGCATCAAAATTATGAAAATTGCCGTGTTGCACGCTTATCCGCCGGAGCCGGACGGTTTAAGCATCCAGGGTTATCTGCTTTATAAAGGTTTGTTGGAGATCGGCGTTGACGTTATGCCTTGCCATTATCGCCCGAGCTTCCAGAAGCAATGGATCTTGTCCGCATACAAGCCGGATGTGGCCATCGGTATCGGTTGCTGGACATACGCGCCGGACATCATTTTCAGTCCAAAAAACGCCGGCATCGTGCCGGTGCCTTGGTTTGTCGCGAACGGCTGGGTGGCCAATTACCACCGTGAATTGAGCGCTTTGCCGCTGGCTTTCACCACCAGCCAATGGGTCAAGGATACTTATGCCCGCGACGGCGTGGATGTGAAGAATTATCGCGTCCTGCCGATCGGATTTGATCCGGCGGAAATCAAGCCGATTCCGCAATCCGACTCCAAGATTATCCGTTTACGGGAAATGCTCGGCATCCAGCCCAACGAGAAGATGATCTTGACCATCGGCGGCGACGTGACCAGCAAGGGCGCGCAGGAAATGCTCAGGGCGCTGGCCGAAATTGACAAAGATTTTCCCCAGTGGAAATATGTGTGCAAAGTATCGGAAAACGAATCCGCGGAAATCCATGGCAGGGAAGAAGAAGCTTTGATTAAAAAATTGGGTTTGGATCCGGGTAAAATCGTCTATCTGAGCGGTATGTTTTCCCATGATTTCATGTCCTACCTTTTGTCCGCTTGCGATATCTATGCCGCCCCTTCCCGCTTGGAAGGTTTCGGCATGATCCAAATGGAAGCGGAAGCCTGCGGCAAACCGGTTATTTCCATCAATGTCGGCGGGCCGGCGGACACCATTGTCCACGGTCAGACCGGCTTTCTCGCCGGCGTCGGCGAAACCGTTGAGTTGACCGAAGAATGGGCTTATGAATCAATGGGTTTTGACGCCAACCATAAGATCAAGTTTGATCCGCCAAAAGTCTTGGCTTATCGCGCCAGCATCCCGGATTTAGTTAATTATACAAAACAGCTCTTGACTGATGATCAGCTCAGAGCGCAGATGGGTAAAAATGCTTATGAGCACGCGCTGGCGAATTTCCAATACCAGGATGTCGCGAGAAAAGCGCTTAAGATGATTGAGGAACAATTAGACTTGAAATAGGCTTGAATATCCAGCACAAAAAAAACGGCGTTTAATAGCCCGTTTTTTGTTTTCCTC
>PCSD01000100.1:324-8779 GCA_002771615.1 Candidatus Falkowbacteria bacterium CG23_combo_of_CG06-09_8_20_14_all_49_15 | reverse complement strand
AAGACGATGATTTTTTTGCGGCGGATTTTTCGCCTGATATTTTTTTTTTTCTTTTTTCGTTTTTCTCTTTCTTGTTTTTCTCTTTCTTGTTTTTCTCTTTCTTGCATTTGCCTTAAGACAAAATCATTTTTATTCTTTATTAAAGAAACGGTCGGCGCGATTATTTTTTTTGGTTCGCTGAAAGTTGGCGCCGCAGTTTTGTTGTTGGCATTATTAAGGTAATTTTTTCCAAAATTAGCCAAAATATTTTTAACAGCCATTTTTTCGTTTTGATTAAGTTTGACACCGGGAATATTCAAATTGGCCGGAGAGGGAATGCTTGTTTGGGCGGTAACTCCTTTTTGATTTTTGTCCAAATCCGGTTTCAGGCCGTTTTTTTGTTTATCCGCTATTTTTTCATTTATTTTTTCATTTTTGGCTGGCATCGTAATCGCGTCAAAATTCCTTTGTCTGTTGAGCGGTTTTGGCGCTTGGGCGATTTTACGGTTTTTGGCTTCGGCTTCGGCTTTTTTGATCGCCTCTAAAACCGCTTCCCGAGATTTTTTTCTTTCTTCGGGAGTCATTTTTTTAATTCCATCCAGCCAAATATTTTGTCCCATATTTTTTTATATTTTCCAGCGAATTTTTTTAGCTTTTTTCGCCGGCCAATAAAAATTTTTGTTTATTCTTTTCGGCGGTCTGATTGCTTAAGATAATAGCCAAGATAAAAATTATGGCTGGACTGTCCGACCCGGGGTGCGGGAAAAAAAATATTCATACCAAAGTTGAAAACTGTTTTTCGCGCTTAACGGTCCAAGCGGAGCGTGATCTAGCGCGGCCGCGGCCGCTTTGTTCTCGCCATGGGCGATAATATAGATTTCTTCGCGGTCTTTTTTCATGCCTAATTTCAACCGTGATTGTTCTTCTATGTAAGCCGGGGAATTCAAGAAATCCAGCAATTCTTTCAGTGAGCTGTTTTTGTTTTCTAAATTTTTTATTTCTTCATTCAAATTTTTTATTTCCGCGTTAATTGTTTTTGTTTTGCGGAAATTTTTCCAAAAAGTCGGTGAAATAAAGACAATTATAATCAATAGGCCGGTGATAAGGGCGGATTTTTTCCAGATTTTTTTGCCGGCCTTATGTTTTACCCAAGCCATATTGGAAAATTAGCGATTTTTCGGCGTGACCCAGAAACCGAGATATTTTCCGAACATCAGGCGGGTTTGCGCTTCCAATCCGGGAATGGAGCCGAAAATAATTATATTAAAAGGCAGTATCAACCATTGGAAAAAAATCGTGATTTTTTGGAAAAAAAATTTTTTCGGCGGGCGGGGCAGAAGTAAAGCGGAAATGATCGCGGAAATAATCAGGCCGACCATGGCCAGACTCATCAGTAATCGCGTTGTCACCGGCAAATTAGCGGATAATATGCTCGCGCGGAATTCATCGCCCCCGAAAAATATGGGCAGCCAGCCGAACAAGCCGATGATCAGGGCGTTGGTCGCCCAAGAATGGAAACCGTGGAGTTGGACCAAGAGTCGGTTGATAAATAATTTTTTCGGTAAAAATTGCCAGTTTTTAATCATGTTAAACATCAGATAGGGGATATTTTCCACACCCCAGCCCCAACGTCGTTGCTGGCGGTAAAGATTTTTGGCCGATTGCCAGAAGCTTTTGTCCATGGTGGCATCCATGGAAATGGGAAAGTGCAAGGGAATGACGCGGTAATCGCCGCGGTAATGGAGGAAAAGATGCCAAAAAATACGTGAATCTTCACTGACCATGTTCGGCGCCCAAAAGTCAATTTCCAAAAGGGCTGTCCAGGTGAGAGCATGCGATGAATAAGTGGCTAATTTTTCACAGCGGATTTGCTGCATCATCTGCCAAAAAGAATTTGAATAAGCGGAGACGCGGGAAAAAAAAGGCGCTTGCCAAATATTATTATGATAAATCGGGATGGGCTGGTAACTGGAGCGGTAAGGTTTTTCAGCCGTCAGGAAATGGTAGGCCAAGCAATGGAAATAACCGGGAAAAATTATGGAATCTATGTCAAAGATGTTCACCAAGATTTTTTTCGGATCAAAATGCGCCGGTTCAATGATTTTGTCCCGTAATTTTCGGGCCGCCCAGGCTTGATTGGAGCCTTTGCCTTTGATTTCGCCCGGAATATTATCCGGATGGATGGTAACCAGAAAAGCCCGGAAGCAGTGGCCGAATTCCTGCCGGATCGTTTCCGCTCGGACTTGGGCTTCCGGTCCGGCTCTTTTTTCCGTCGCCAGGACCACGATCAATTTTTCCGCCGGCCAGCCGGATTGGAGCAAAGCCCGGAAGCTTGCCCGGATGATCTCAAGCCCTTCTTGGTAAGTGGGAAAAATAATCACTTGGATGATTTCCGTCCAAGAAAAGGGCAGGACGCGCGCCGCCGCCGGCAAATCTTGGAGCTTTTTTTCCCAGTCTTGTTCCAGGTGCGCGCGCATTTTTTTATAGGCCGCCAGCAGGTGGATGATCAGATAGACAACGAGCAAAAGCCAATAGATATCAAAAATAATAATAAAAATAGCCGCGAAAAATGGGGAAATTATGGACAAGAAAAATAAACCGATCAGAGTTAGCCAAGATAAAAATCCGGGAAAAATTTCCAGCGCGCGATAAAGCAGGCGATCGGACCCGGATAGTTCCGAAGCACGGCTGATTTTTTGGTAATTGGTATTATTCATGTTGGAAAAAATTCGGCCAGCGAGCGGCCGTCTGGCGGACATAGCCTTTGATCAGCGCCCATTCATGGCGGGCCAACCACAACAACTCAAAGCCGTTTTTTTCCCGGGTGGAGAGAGAAAAGCGGTTGGCTCGCAAAGCCGCGAAAAGATCCGGACAATCCCAAGACGCGGCGTCAATGGTGATGTAATCGTCATTTAAAAATCGCAAAGTATGGCTGTCGGAAGTGGCAATCAGCGGTTTGCCGGCCGCGCGGGCGGCGGTGCTGGCCGGGCGGTTGGGGTTAAACCAAGCGCTGTAATACCAGCTATGCTCAATGGCGTCAAAAATATCCAAATTCGCTTGTAAATTATGGCCGCCTAAAGAAGAAAATAAGCCATAAAAAGGATGCGGGGCGATCACGAATATTTCCGGGTGTTCATTTTTATACGCTCGCAGATCCGGCAGGTTCTTTATTTTTTCAATATCCGGCTGGCAATTCAGAACCAGCACGTCATTGCGCCGCCAGCCGGAACGGAGAAAAAGCTCCACTCCGGGTATGAGCTTGATTTTTCGGTTGGCCGCGTAGACGCCGTATTCTTCGCGAAAAAGGCATTTTTGGTGGCCGGTCAAAGCTAAGACGGAAAAGCCGTAAGCGGCGGCGCGGTCAATGGCTTCGTAGATTGAATATTGGATTGCGAATCCTTCAATCTTGTCTTCCCGGGTATGCAGATGGAGATTGGCTTTCAGGAGCATAATCAGGGATTAAAAGACTACCTCTTCGCCGCTGTTAATTTCCCGTCCGTTCTGTTTGGGAGCGGCGGGCAAAGCAGGATTTGGCTGTTGGGCGGCCGGATTTTCCGGTTTTGGCGGCAATGGGACGATTTTCTGATCCAAGCCGAGAAATTTTTTGCGCAGGGCCGGGTTATTCATAATGACCGCCCGTAAATTCGGTTTCAGGCCCCTGTCGGCGCTGTCTTTGGTCTGCCGGCGATTTTCCAACTCCTCTTTTTTTCTTTCTTTGATCGCTGATAAGCAATCGCGGCAATAGACTTTACGGATGCCGTCCGGCTGGAAAGAAATCCGGGTTTGCGCGCCGCATTGATCGCAGACCGCTTCAAAAGGATAAAGCCGATTGGGTGCGGCCACCGGAGCGGGTTTTACCGGACCGCGGGCGTGAGCGGACAAAGGCGCCGGCGCGGCCGCGGGCAAAATATTTTTTTTGGGCGGTTCTTCCGTTTTTAACCGGGGATACGGCTGGCCGGAATTTTTGTTTTCCTCCTTATCTTCATTATTTTCGTGCCAGCGCATGATCTTCAATTCCACTTCCTGGCGCTGTTTGGCGTATCTTTCGCGGGAAATTTTGATCATTTTTTCCGTGTTGCCGGTTTTTTCTTCATTGGCTAAGGGTGGCAGGCCGCGTCCGGAAAAAGGATTGGAGGCGATTCCGTCAATCATCAGCTTGATATAATATTCGTATCTCGACAGATTAACAATATCTTCTTGGGTGAAAACCGGCGCGAATTCCGGCTCCAGTTCTTCCGCGTCGTAGGCACCGACCCGGAAAACCACCATGGTGCCGACATTGCCGAAAACAGCCGGTTTCACAACCAGTCCGAGCTGTTCAATGTATTGGTGCGCCATAATCAGGTTGAGCCGGTACTTGCGCGCTTCCGACAGGATGTTCGCGAAGCTTTCCGTGGTGAAATTTTGGAATTCGTCGATATAGAGATAAAAATCCTGGCGCTTGTTTTCCGGCACGTTGACGCGGCTCATGGCCGCCAGCTGGATTTTGGTGATCATCATCGCGCCCAGAAGGGAGGAGTTATCCTCGCCGATCCGGCCTTTGCTCAGGTTCATGATCAGGATTTTCTGGTTGTCCATGATTTCACGCATGTCAATCGTGGATTTGACTTGTCCGACAATGTTGCGGATCAGGGAACTGGACAGGAATTGGCCGACTTTGTTCTGGATCGGTGACACGGCTTCAGACGCAAACTTATCGGCATAGCCGGCAAATTCGTTGACCCAGAAAGATTTAACCACCGGATCCTGGATTTTACTGACCACTTTTTTCCGAAAAACCTTGTCGGACAGCATGCGCGTAACGGCCAGCAAGGTGGAGCCGGGGTATTCCAAAATGGCCAGGATCGTGTTCCGCAAGATATATTCCAGGCGCGGCCCCCAGGAATCGGCCCAAAGTTTCTGAAAGACGCCGATCAGGCCGGAGGCGACCAAATGCCGCAAGTGCGGTTCCACTTGTTCCACCACATTGAAAGCGATCGGATAATCAATGTCCGCCGGATTGAAATAGACCACGTCGTTAATGCGGCTGGCCGGGATGAAATCAATGACTTTTTCCGCCAGATCGCCGTGCGGGTCCACCACGGCCACACCGCGCCCGGCCCGGATGTCTTCCACGATCATATTTTCCAAAATCGTGGATTTGCCCATGCCGGTTTTTCCGACCAGGTACATGTGGCGACGCCGGTCATCAGTCTTGATACCGAATTTTTTCAAAGAATTGCGAAAATTAGTAACGCCAAAAAAAGTTATTTCCGGATTATCCATATGCGGTTAACCATTTATAATATAAATTTTATTAGATAAACATTAATTTTCCGCCTTGTTAGCCGATCGGCAGATTTTCCGGGGGCGCGGCTTTTATGTCCGCGGTCTTCGCGTCTGGCTTTTTGGTTTGGACAATCGCGGGTTTTTCGTCTGGGGGCGCGGTGTCCGCGAAAATTTCCAACCCGTCCCCGCTGTTGTCCGCGGTCTTCGCGTCTGGCTTTTTGGTTTGGACAATCGCGGGTTTTTCGTCTGGGGGCGCGGTGTCCGCGAAAATTTCCAACCCGGCCGCGCCGTTGTCCGCGGACGCGGACAAGCCGGCCGTTTGGCCGGACAGGCGGTTTTTTTTCGCGCCGCCGGCTCCGAAAATAGATTCCAGATCAACCGCCCCGCTGGCTTCAGAAACGGGCAGGCTGACCGGCGCTTCCGCTTTCCGGCCCGGCGCTTTTTGCACCATCGGCGCTTTCACCACCGCTTCAATCGGGAAATGCCAAAGCGTGGCCAGCTCTTCAATATTCATAATAATCGGAGACAGCCCGCTCGTGTCGTTCCGTTGCTGATAATATTGCAGGATGCGGTTTTGGCGGCCGGCAATGATCGCCTTTTTGAAGAAAAAGCTGGCGTTAGTCGCGGTTTTAACCATATCCGGCTTCAGGTTGTTCAAATCCATATCCGCAAACTGCTTCATGAAACCGACCATGCCACTGACGACTTTGGCGCGGTTGAAAAGCTCCTTTTTGGCGGAATAGATAAAGCGGATCTTGACCTCGTAGCCGAGCTTGGAAGTTTTTAGCTGGATATATTCCGCTTGTTTTTTTTCTTTCGGCTTGAGCATCAGCATCTTCAAGGGTTCTTCCTTGGTTTTCTTCTTGTCTTCATCGCCGCCGAACAGGGTATCGCCGAAAAGCGACAGCCAGGACATGATCGTGTCAAAAATTGTATCCACGAAATTGCTGCTGGAATCATCTTTTTCTTTCAGGATTTTTTTGATTTCCCGATCCCCAATGCTTACCCAGGAAAAATCAATCGGGATCAAAATGATCTGCAGCCAGACTTGTTCGCCCGGCCGGAGGCTGGAATAGAGATCGATCAGCGTGGCCATCGGATCCTTGAACTGGGTTTCCGGCTCGCCGAATATGTGCTCAAATTCCTTGTAAGTTTTGATCGGATAAGCGGAATTGGTTTTATAGGTGAATTCGCAGCCATAAAGATTATACTCATTATCCGGATATCTTTGGGGTATGCCGCCCGTATAATCATTTACTTCCGTAATTTCCGCGTCCGGATATTGGGAATAGAAAGAAGATTCCACTAAATCGCGAAATTTTTCCGGCGTGTAAACTAAAAACTGGATATAACCGTCAATACTGACAATTTCCAGGCTGATGGAAAGTTGAAAAACTCCGACCCAGTATTTTTTAATCACGCTGGGGACGAAATGGGCGCCAGCTAGATAACTTAAAAGATTTTCTACGGCTTTCGGTGATTGGGCGTTGTTGCGGGGGATATCAATGGCGAGTACGATAAAATTTACAGTTTTCGCCCATTGCGTCCGGATATAAACCAGCCAGATTTCTTTGGCTCCCCACAATAAAATAGCGGCTAAGGGGATCCAGCCGACGGTCCAGAATATTTGCGACAGCATGGTCTGGGTGGAAGAGGGGATAAAATCAAAATTCATGACAATATTTTAACATTTTCCCGGGAGGAAGGCAAATCTGGTTCAAAAGTTTGGGTATAAAACAAAAAACAACGGAAATCCGTTGTTTTTCTTAGTTTATGGAAAAAATTCCGCTTAATTTTTCAGCATATAACCGGCTTCGTTTTTTTCAAATTTTTCTTTGTTCATCAAAGCCAGGATAATTGTCGCTTTTTTGACCATTCTTTTGGCCAGGACTTTTTCAATAATGATGTCCCGGGCCAGCGGTTCCTTGGTTTCCTGCAGAATTTCCGCGATGACATCGCTGACCGTGCCATTTTGGTATCCCCATTCTTTCAGGCCGTAGATGCCGCGGCCGATCAAAACATATTTTTCATCCAGGATCAATTCGTTGTGCACAGTGGCCGGATTGGCTTTTTTGCCGTCAAAGTTGGCGCCATTGATTTTTTCCGCCAAAGTGGCGAAGTGTATCGGCTCGCGATGGTTTTTTAAAATCAGATAAATCTTATCATTGATTGTTTTGGGCGTAATTTCCCGCCAGTGCCGGAGTCCCCAATGGCCATATTGGTTCTGGGCGATTTTTTTCGCGGCCTTGAGAAGAGAATAGAAAGTTTTATGGTTGTTGACCAGGGAATAATTTTCTTCAAAATAATTATTTTTTAATATGCCGGAAAGATCGATGGTGTTGGTGAGTTGGATCTTTCCCCGATATTTGTCGTAGCTGGACAAGCCTTTTATAAATTGCAGCAAGGCCTCCGTGGTCAGGACTTTTCCGCAAGCGCGGATTTTTTCAATCAGCTCTATGATAATTTCTTCATAGTGGGATAATTCAAAAAATCTCAATTTGTAAGACGGTTTGAAATGTTCGGAATCGCCGACCAATTCAAAATCATTGTGCAGGAGTTTGGAAACCAGAAAGTCCAGATATAATTTGTGTATGCGGCGCGTATCATCTTCGGATTTTGATTCAATGGCGGAAAAATACAAAAGGACGCGGAGTAAAAAATCTCTTTCCATGATGCCGCCGTGTTCTTCCAGAAGATTCAGGATGACTTTCTTGAAAGCCGACAGATGTTCGGCCATCTCTTTGAGCTCGCGGATTTTTTTGATGCTGGTGGTTTCAATCTGGCGGATCCGTTCGCGCGTCAGCTGGTGCAAACGGCCGATATTTTCCAAAGTTTCCCGGCCTTGGCCGTGGAGGCCGTAGCGCCGGACCAAAACATCCTGTTCCCGGGCGGATAATTTGGCGAAAAGGTTATTGACGATTTCCACCACGTCCAAACGAGCCACTTCCTCGGCCTTTTTGCTCATAATAATTTTTTCCAGAATGGAATTCGTTCCAAAATTTTCATCATTATTCATAGTCGCAAGCTTTTTGCCAATGCATGGGCGATGGAAAAATTTATATTTATAAATAAATAAAAAAATTCAGCCGGAGAAGAAATTTTTCTAATATTTTCTTAATATTTTTGTGTTATTTTAGTTTAAAAATCAGCATAATAAAACTATGGCCATTAATATAGCACAGAATACTCCAAAAGTCAATAATTATTT
>PCSD01000100.1:0-182 GCA_002771615.1 Candidatus Falkowbacteria bacterium CG23_combo_of_CG06-09_8_20_14_all_49_15 | reverse complement strand
GGTTAGGACAATAATTTTAGCTTCAGGTCGGAAACGGCTAATTAAACGAGCTGTTAAACCGGAAAGAGAATCCACAATAATAGTTCTCACATTATTCTCCTCGGCTAAATCAAACACATTAGCGGAAATTGATTCAGATATATTTTTTGTTTTAGCAGTTAAAAAATGAGAAGGCACATTAT
>PCSD01000072.1:23909-23986 GCA_002771615.1 Candidatus Falkowbacteria bacterium CG23_combo_of_CG06-09_8_20_14_all_49_15 | reverse complement strand
AAAATCCGTATAAAATCCTTGTTTCTGCCGAGCCCGAGCGAAGCGAGGGCGAGGCAACAATCGCCCAAAATCCGAAT
>PCSD01000072.1:0-23881 GCA_002771615.1 Candidatus Falkowbacteria bacterium CG23_combo_of_CG06-09_8_20_14_all_49_15 | reverse complement strand
CGAACTCACGGTTCGCGTTAACGAACTCCGGTTTTCAAGACCGGTGCATTAAACCGCTCTGCCATCCCACCAAAATGATTTTTTATTTTGTCAAACAAAATATTCTAATATTATATCACGTCCTCATTGCCCAAACACTTAAATCTTACTTATATCCAAAATCTATTTTTCAATCAATTCAAAATCGCTTTCTTCGCCAATAACCCGAACATAATCCCCATTCCCATCAACCTCAAGTTTCCCACATTAGCAATCAAGCAAGCGGCCGTTCTTATTAATGCTGATTTCTTCTCCGCAGTGTTTGCATTTGTATAATGATCGTTTATTTATCTTATTATTTTTCATGGAATTTTAATTAAATAATTTCCCGACTTTCTCTGCCGGGTAAAAATGCACTTCTTTTCCGATTTTTTTCCTAGACAAAAATTCATTTTTTACTAATTCCTTCAAATCGGCAATCGCGGTTGCTCTGGAAATCTCATTAATATTCAAATATATTTTCACGGTCGTGCTGGCATCTTTGCTTTTATAAAAATATTTAAGCAAACTGACCTGCCTCTCGTTTAAGCCATATTTTAATTGGGAAACTCTTGCCATCTTTATATTTTCCTTTTTCTTTTCTTCGACGTAATTTTCAAACTCTCTTTTCGCCTGCTGGATTTTTCTGATATTATAGTCAATAAAATACGTTAAATCATTATCATCCTGTTCTGTATAAATATAGGCGTCTCTATATTGTCCCCATGAATTTTTTATTATTCTTGATAACGGCAAATAAGCAAACCCCCAATAATTTTTTCTAAGCAAATACCAATAAAACAAAACCCTGGCCATCCGGCCATTACCATCCGCGAAGGGATGCAAATAAGCTACCCAAAAGTGAAGCAAAATAGCTTTTATCACCGGATGGACAAAAAATTTGTCTTCTAAATCATCATTAGCATAACCGATCAATTTCTCAATTTCTTTCTTAATAAATTTATAATCCGGAGCGACATGATAAATCGTTCCATCCGTGCTATTCATTACGTAAACATCGTCACCCTCACCCCTGATTTTACCTTCGTCCTTTTCGTTGTCCAAAGTCTTCTTCGTAATCGTCGCATGCAATTGCATTAGTAAATCGTAACTTAATTTTTTATCCTTCAATTCTTCTTCTACTAATTTCATTGCCTGATAACTGTTTAAAACCATTCTTTCATCTTTTGTTTTCGGTTTCCGTCCTTCCATTAACATTTGTTTAGCCGCCTTCCTGGTAGTATTAGCGCCTTCTAACTGCGAGGAGGCTATGGCCTCCTCCATTATTCCTCTGGCTATAAATTTATGGCGCAATTGGTCGTCAATGTCTTTTTTTGTGGCTAATAAATTACCGCCAAGATCCAGATCAATTTCATGGAAAAATTGTTCGAATTTCGGGAAATTATACAGCCATGAAAAGTTTTTTCCTTTCTCATTATGGATTACACTTTCGTACTTGAACATTAAATTATTTCTAGCATATTTAACTAATGCCCATGCTTCTTCCTGCGTCATATCAGCTGGAATATGCTTGTTGTATTTAACCTTGTCCCAGCATAAATAATCAGGATAAATACTCCCGAATATAATGTCTTTTGACTCTTTTCTTTTTAACAAATCTAATATTCTCTCAACTTTGATGTTGGAAATGTCGGGTAAATTTATTTTATATATCATATTTTAATGTGTATAATTTATACTTATATTTTACACGTTCTATACACATTGTCAAGACGTGTATAAACTATACATATCCTAGACACGTTATATACACAAAAACGAGGCCCAAGTGACCTCATTTTTTATTTAATATACAATTATTTTATCTAATATCACATCATTTTTTTCCGAATAAAAGCCGGGATGTCAGAATCGTCTTCGGCCTCGGATCCGGACGGATTTTTCTTTTTCACCGGTTCAAATTGTGATTCTTTTATCGGTGAAAGACGGTTTTTTTTGGCCAAATTCTTGTAATCTTCCTTTTTCTCGTCAGAATTGACAAAAGGCGTGGGCGTATACGGTCTCTCCCCGACCGGCGCTTCCAACTTGCCGCCCAAGCGGCCGTCAAAACCGGTCGCCACAACGGTAATTTTAACTTCATCCTTGAGTTTCGTATCAATGGATGTGCCAAAAATTATTTTCGCGTCTTCATCGGCCGAAGCGGTAACGATTTTGGCTGCGTCGTTCACTTCGTTCATGCCCAGATTCGGACCGCCGGTAATCGTGAAAAGAATCCCGCGCGCGCCCTCAATGGACAGTTCCAGCAACGGCGAATTAATGGCGGCTTTGGCCGCTTCCACGGCTTTGTTTTCGCCCGCGGCCTGGCCGATGCCCATCAAGGCCGATCCGGAATTGGACATAATCGCCTTCACATCGGCAAAATCCACGTTAATCAAACCGGGAATGGTAATCAGCTCGGAAATACCCTGCACGCCCTGGCGCAGAATCTCATCGGAAATCATGAAAGCGTCCAGGAGGGAAGTTTTCTTGTCAATGACCTGCAGAAGTTTGTCGTTCGGAATCGTAATGATGGAATCAACCTTGTCCATCAGCTCAGTCAAGCCCCGCTCCGCGATATTCCTTCTCTGCGCGCCCTCAAAAGCGAACGGTTTGGTGACCACGGCAATGGTCAGAGCGCCCAGATCGCGCGCGATATCCGCGACGATCGGCGAAGCGCCGGTCCCGGTGCCGCCGCCCATGCCGCAAGTCACAAAAACCATATCCGCGTCTTTGAGCACGTCGCGGATCTCGTTCTGGGTTTCTTCCGCCGCCTGCCGGCCGAGTTCGGGATTCATGCCCGCGCCCAGGCCCCGCGTAATGGTTTTTCCGATATGGATCTTTTTGTTAGCCTTGTTATAATGGAGAGCCTGTACATCGGTATTCACGGCAATGAATTCCACGCCTTTGATGCCACAATCCACCATCCGGTTGAGGGCGCTACAGCCGCCGCCGCCGATACCGACCACCTTGATTTTCGCGAAAGTTTCCACTGCCGGCTTGACTTCTGCCATAAATATTATACGTTTAGAAATAATTGCCGCTACCAATGGCGCGTAGCCATTATATACCAATATTAATATAATAATACAAGCCGTGAATAATGGCAAGTAAAAAAAAATAAATTTTTTTTCTCCGTGCACATTATTTGCACACTTTTTTTGCGGCTAATTTTTAATGATAATTTTCTCTGACAGGCGTAAAAGATAAACGGATTAGGGCATAAAAGATGAAAGCCATTTTTTTATTGAAGCAACGGATTTTTTGGCGGTAGAAGTCACATTAAAACGTCCGCGGCTGTCGGCATCGGCCAAAATGGCGCTGTTTCCCCAGATAACCAAGCCAAGGGCGGTTAAAAACTGCGGATCATTTACCTTGTCAATAATGGTGGGCGTAACCCGGTTGACGCCGATCGAAGCGGGCAAACGCAATTCTCTTTTCGCCACTTCCGTAATATCCGAGAGCTTCACGCCCCCGCCGATCAAAAGAGCGCCGGCCGGCAACATGCCGGACCGTTCAATTTTTTTGAACTCCTGGTCAATTTTACTGAAAATTTCTTCCACTCGGGCTTCAATAATTTCCGCCACGAATTTCCGGGAAACAAACCTGGGTTCTTCTGCGCTGTTTTTTTCCGCGTCCAGCGCCGATAAATCAATTTCGTCTTTTTTCCCGAACTTGGCCGGCCAAGCGCTGCCGGATTCAATCTTGATCTTCTCGGCCAAAGTTAAAGGACAACGGAGACCAATGGCCACATCGGCGGTAACATGCTCGGAGCCGATGGGCAAGACGGCGGTATGCAAAAGTTCGCCTTCCTCAAAAACCGCCAAACTGGTCGTGGACAAGCCGATATTAATCAAAGCCGCGCCCAGCTCTTTCTGCTTGCTGTCCAGCACGGCTTCGGCGGCGGCCAAGGGGGAAAGAATGAGATCCTCAATATCCAAACCGGTCCGGTAAATGGCTTTGGTCAGGCTTTTCACGTGACTGGATAAAACTTGCACGATCAGGGTTTCCACTTCCAACCGGACGCCGGTCATGCCGATCGGATCCTTGATGTCTTCCTGGTTATCAATGGAAAAACGGATCGGTATGACATGGATGATTTCATAATTCGGCGGCACAGATAAAGCCCGCGCGGCCTCAATGGCCCGATCCACATCCTCGGCATTGACTTCACCGTCGCTTTTTCCGATCGCGACCACGCCGCGGCTCTTTTCGCATTTGATCTGCGGGCAATTGATTCCGACCCAAACCCGAGTGATGGGCAAGCCGACCAAACGTTCGGCCTTTTCCAGGCAGGCGGAAATGGCGGTGGTCACATCTTCAATGCTGTTGACTGTTCCCTTGGCGATTCCCTGCGCCGGCACCGATACTGCCCCGATAATCTGCAGTTTCTCTCCGCCGCCGTCATTGGCTTTCTGGCCGACCACCAATCTGATTTCGGTTGAACCGATATCAAGCCCGGCAATTATGTTTTCTTTCATATGGCTTCTTTAAGCTATTTTCTAATAATTATAATCAATTGGCGGCTAAAAGGCAAATGGCCGAATAACCATATTAAATAAGGCTATTTTTATGAAGAAAAATTAACGAAACGAGGAAGAAAAACCAAAGCGCCCAGGATTACCGCTCCCAAGGAAGAGAAAAAAACCGCCGCCGCCATGATATCCTTGATAGCTTTGGCATAAACATCAATTTTCGGGCTAGCCATATCCACCAGCCTTTCCACGGCGCTGTTGACAAGTTCCGCGCCGACTACCAATATAATCGCCACAATCAAAAAGGCCCATTCCCAACGCTCAACATTAAGCCAAGTCCCCAAAAGCACGACCAGCAAAGCGAAAAAAGATTGAATCTTTAAATTGTCTTCTTCTTGCCAAGCGCGTACCAGACCGCGGCCGGCATAACGGAGGCTTTTATTTAAACGGATCAAATGGCGCATAATATTAACGGCGGAACAATGATGATTTTTTTGAAGAATAAAAACCTATTTTATCTAAAAAAGCGCGCGCCCGTTGATGCATGGCTTCTCTTTCGGATATTGTCCGATCTTGTTCCCCGGCCAAATGCTGAAGGCCGTGGACAAAAACAAAAATCAGCTCGGCCGCGGCTGACTGGCCATATTTTCTGGCCTGACGGGCAATCTGCTCGTAATCCAGGATAATCTCGCCAAAAAGAACATCTTGTCCGCGTTTTATTTCCGCGCCAAGATTGAAAGCCAAAACATCAGTCGGATAATTATGATCGAGCCGCTCCCGATTTAAACGGCACATTTCCTTGTCTTTGACAAGCGCCAAAGATAAAAAATAATTCTTGATCCGCCGCGCGCGGAAAAATTTTTCCGTAGCCAGAAAAAAAATTTTTGCGTTCAGACGGCGGCCGCTCAAATTGTTAATTTCCAGAGGCATCGCCAAAAATAAAGCTGTTGATGGCCAGCTGATATATATTTTTAAAATGATGGGCGGTATTATTCGGATTATACGCGATTGCCACCAGATATTCGCGATTTTTGTCGGTCAGGTACAAAGTCAATTTATCTTCCAAGAACAAACCGTCCCAGCCGTCGCGAGCATAAAAAAGATCCGCGCTGATCGTATCAACTGTAAACTGATCGCGGTACCATTCGTCAATCGCCAAACGACCGCTGTTCGGCTGTAAGACAATTTGCAGGAACTGTTTATCCGGAGCAGTAATAATCAAAGAATTATCGCCATCAATCCGGCTTAACTCCCAGCCGCCGGGATAAAAAAATCCATAATCAAAAGAAGTAGCACGGTAAAAAATCAGGCCTGGATTTTCCCCGATTTTCCCATTTCCGCCCGGATTATACAAATTGGACACTTCTTGTCCGTCGCTATAAGCGTCGCCGTCCGTGTCGCTGAGCGCCGGATTGGTATTAAAAATAACTTCTTCCTGATCGGACAAACCGTCCTCATCCGCGTCTAATATATCGTCAGCCGCGGTAGCCATATCTGCCGCGGTTGTGGTTGATTCGCCAGTCGCGCCTTCTTCGGTGATATTGACGACTTCTTCCTGGCTCAACGTTTCTGGGCCGATTGTTGCCAAAATGCCATCTGGAACGGATTGATCAGACGGCGCAATTGCCGGCGCGGCCGGGGGCGGTTCGGTCGTCAGGCTGCTTTCTTCAACCGCCGGCGCGGGTAAAGACGACTGAATAGATTTTTGTTTGAACAGAAAATAATAGGCCAAGACGGAAAAAATAGCCAGCAAGAAAAAACCGCCGACCAGAATCAATAAACCGAATCTTTTCGCGTTCGGCGAAGATTGGGAATCGGCTAAAAAATGAGCCGGCATCACATACACCGAAGCATCGCGGTCAAAAATCTCATTTTGCTGTCCTGGCGGCAAACCAGCGCCGGTCTCGGACAATTTGTCTGGTAATAATTCATTAATGATATTATCCATAATTTTTGAAAACTGCTGACTTTCCAAGTTTTACTGGCTGCTATCTTCCTCCAAGGAATAAAGCTTGCCCGGGCCAAGCGGATTATAGCCGTTTTTAACTTCCGACCCGTCCGAATAGCCATCGCCGTCCGTATCGGCCAAGAGCGGATCGGTTTTATAGACCTGCACCTCTTCGCGATCAAACAAGCCATCGCCGTCCGTATCCGGATTATTCGGATCCGCGCCCAAAACGATTTCTTCTTCGTCAGTCAGGCCGTCTTGGTCCGTATCCACGGCCGGCGCGGCTACATCCGGAGTAATTTCCGCGGGCGGCGGAATAAAGGGCTCGTCCGGCAAGACAGCCGCTTGGTTTGGTTCGACCGATTCATTCATGCCGGCTTGCTCCGCCGGCGCCGGTTCTAAATAATTATCCGCCGGATCAATATCTTCCGGCACGACCTTCACTTGGAATCTTTGGTAGCCAAAATAAAAGGCCGCGGCGAGCAAAACTAACGCGGAAAAAATAATGCCGATCAAAAGCAATTTATGGCCAGAGGCCTGGCCGGCCAGCGGCGCGGCGGCAACGGAATTTTCTTTCGGCTGAAAAATTTCCGGCTTGGGCACGGGCCGAAAATCTTCTTTTTCCGTATTGGAAAAAATATCCTCCATTTGCTCAACGGACGCCCCATCCGAAGCGGCTGAAGCTTTATTTTCCGCGGGCAACGCGGTTTCGGGCTGGAAATTTGACTGGCCAGCGCTTTCCGCCGCGGACTGATTGTCTGACTTGACATCGTCAAACATAAATTTTTGTTAATGAATTATTTTTATCCTAATTAAATCAAACAAAAAGACAAAGGCAAAAAATGATAAAAATTTTTCTAAAAGCCGTATTGGTATTTTAACAAAATTTTCAAGACTAGACAATGGAAAACAATTATGGCGTGGGTAAAGTGAGTGTAATATTTTTTTCTCCAGATTTATCGCCTTCATTGCCGTATTCATCATAAGCGGATAAGGCGAAATAATAAATATTATCCTTGTTCAGCCCGGTCGCCAAAATTGACAAATCATCAGGCTTGCTCGCCTCAAGCGGCTCCACCGCGTCCAAGTCTTTTTTATCTCCATAATTGCCGGTCGCTGTGCCGATATAAAGGTAATAGCCTTTCGCGCCCGCCACTTTTTGCCAATTAATCCGCACCGTTCCTTCTGACTCCTCTTTCAGCGGGTCACTAGCCTGCCAATTTGGCGCGCTCGGCGGGGTGCTATCCTTGATTGTCACGATCACTTCATTACTCAAAGGGCTTTCCGCGCCAGTTGTGTTATTATAAGTGGCCAGCGCAAAGGCGTAATTAAGATTATTATCCAAACCGCTGACCGTACACGCAAAGTAATTCGTATCTTTAACACAGGCTGCATTGCTGTTATTACTTTTTGGGTTTATACCATCTTCTACTAAAGCATATTCTTTTTGCGTCGTGGAGGCTCGCCACCAATATAATTTATAATGAGTGACTCCGCTGACGGCCGTCCAACTGGTCCGGGCCTGCCGCCCTAAGCCGGTGTTTTGCGCGTTCAAAGTGTTGGCCCCGGCCGGCAAATTTTCGCGGAAAAAATATAATTCTTTCAAAACATCCAAGCGGCATTTTCCTTGGTTGTTATCACAAAGAGTGCCCACGACCGCATTAATCGGACAAAGTTGTTGGTTGCTGGAACAAAGCAAAACAGTTTGGCTCGGCGTTGATGGCGGACTATTCAAAATGGCGGGCAAATCATCGTGCGTGCCAGCTTCATTTTTATCGCGGCAATAATAGAATTCCATATTATTATTCAAAGCGCCGCTGTCCTGCCAAGGCGCCCAATTGCCGCTCGCCGGCCTCTGCGGCCAAGGATTTTCACAAACAAAAACGAAGATATCCGCGGTCGCGGTCCGGTTTTGGTTGAGCGTGGAGGAAAGATTGATATCATCACGGGTAATCTTGCCGGTCGCGGTCAATTTGGTCCGGCCATTGTTGATATTTTCCGCCCAAATCCAAGCTTTATTCGGATTATCAGCAACCAACAAGGTTTCATGAACCTCAGCCACATTGGTGTTGGCAATCTGCCAAGACCATTGCCACTCGTAAAGGCCGGGAGCAGGCACGATCTCCTGCCCGTCGCGGGACCAAGCGCGGGCGGAGAAGACTTTGTCTCCGTCATCTTTTTCTTGAGCAATAAACCAATCGCTATCATCACTAATATCATTATTGACAGTATTAAAGAGATAAGAAAGCGGGGTGATGGTCGCGCGGTCGAACAAGCAGATCTTGTCGCCGGTGGTAAAGCTCCAAATATAGCTATTTTTAAAATCTTGGCCGTTGAATTGTTTTTGATCATTATGATCGCTATAAACCAAACTTAATTTGGTGGAACTGGCATTGGTCACGCCAATATTAATTTTATCAGCTGTATCCGGATCGCCTTTGATGATCACATAATACAAACAATCAGTGTCCAACAGCTGAGTGGGCGCGAGATACATTTGGCTGGCCACTAATTTGTTGCCCTCTGGATCGGTCTGGCTGGCGGATGCCAAGGTCAAGCCGCTGACTTTCGCGCTTACGGCGCAATAATTTTTATCCGACGCTGGCGCTGTCCAAGCGCTGACCGATTGGGAAAACCAATGTAATGCTTGTTGTATTAAGCGCGCCAGCTTGTTGATTGGCCTGATGGCCGATATCTTTGTGTCGGGCTGGTCCGTGTCCGCTTGCACTAAAAATTGGGTATTGGCCGGACAAAGATTTTGGCCGTAATCGCCGACCAACAGCACATTGCCGGTGAAACTGCCCAAGTCCATTACTTGATCAAATTCCGCCTTGATCAAAGGATTGCGGCAAATATCTGTGGTGTTATCAGTGGGAACAGTGCTATGAACTTCCGGCCGATCCAAAGCGGCGCTGGCCGCGCAATAATTGATTAGACCGGCTGGATAAAAACTGCCGGTGCCGACCCCGCGGCAAAGCGGCGGCGTCAAATCGCCATCCACGCAACAAGCGGCGTGCCCTGAGCATTCAGCCGCATTATTGCCCAGTTCCGCGCAATCGCGGCACACGCCCTGGCCATCCGCGGCTTCCGTGTCGCAGTATTTGCCGCTGTGACCGAAACAATTGCAAGCCGCGTCTTTATCGGCAGTAGTCGCGCCAGGAATATTACAGCCCGTACAATGGCCATAATCGACAGTACCGGCATGGCCGACACCGCAAGTCCCTTCACATTTCAAGGGCCGGCAACAATCGCGCGCGTCCTGGCCGATCTCACAGCAACATTCGCATTTATCTTGTTCAATGGTTTCACATTTATTATTACTATCATTACATTTGGCTAAACCAGGACAACGTTCTTGCGCCGTAATACACTCGCGATATTTTGCCTCGCCGTCCATTTCCCGGCAAACCGTTCCGGACGGGCAAACATTGCAATCAACGCCGTTCAGATCATCTTTCTTGCACCGGCCCGCTCCAATCAGGTTCCAGCCGTCCGGACAAGACAGAGTGTTAATCACCCAGACAGCGGATCCGGCATATTGTTCGCAAGACGCCTCAACTTCGCGGCCGAAGCGATCGGTCGTGGTCGCCCAACAGCGGGAATTATCTTGATAACAAACATCAGCGGAGGAACTGGCAATAAAACCATTGGCACTCTCGCAAGCAACGCAATCCGCGCCGGTAAGAACCGCGCGAGCCGCCGTATAAGGCGAGCACTGGCCGGGCGAATTCGGACAATAGCCGGTGGCGCAGATATTCGCGTTCAAACTGCGGCCTTGGCAGCTGTCCGTTGGATCTGTCGGATACCCGCACTGGCAGTCTGCAATTGAACAAACCAAAAGATTGCGACACTCCGAATAATTTAAATCACAGGTCGCCGGCAAGGCGCCCTCATAGCAAGGCTCGCCCAAACCCGGCACTTTTTTCGTGGAGAAATTCCATTCAAAAACCGCGCTTTTGAAAACCGGATAGCAGGCGTCCAAACTGCTCGCGCAACGCCCGGCAAAACTCGTCTCACTGGGACAGCAAATGTCTGATCCGCCGCAATCATTGTTGGTGGTACACGCGCCCACGGTAAAATTCAAAGCATTGCCGGCTAAATTGCTGGCATTGATAACCTGGACCGGACCGGTAATTGCTTCATTAGGCACGGTTGTGTCAATGCGCATGGCTTCTGTGCCATTACCCCAAAAAGAAAGGCTCGCGCCGGATTGATCTTGATTATTATAAAAACGCACTTTTCCTGGGGTGGCGCCGAAATACTCGCCCCACAAGCTAACTGGCGCAAAATGCGGTCCTCGGTCTGGCCGGACTAAACATAAGCTCGGCGCTAGCGGCAAATTGCTGTCTAATTTAAATGTTGATGGCGTGAGAGCGCTGGTATCCAAAGTTTGCCCGCTGGCTAATATAATCTTAAGATAATAATCATTATCTGAAATACTGGGCGCCTTAACAATGATCTGCTTGTCCTGCCAGACGCTGTCCGCGCAGACGCGGGGAAATTCATAGACCGCTTCCGTGCCATCACTGCCTAAATCCGTGGTAAAATAGACTTTGCTGGCGGATTTGGTTTGGCCAAAACCGCGGCCGCTGATCGTGACATACTGCCCGGACGGACCAGTGCCGGGCGAAAAAGAAATAATGGCCGGGCCCGCATTGGCTTCTGGCGATTTGGTAAAATTTAGAAAATTGCTGGCCACTTGAGCGCTGTTGCGTGTAAAAACCGTGGTCCGGCCATCGCGCAAAGACGGCACTCGCGCGGATCCGGAAGAGTTTGCCGGGAAAGCAGAATTAAGCGCCGCCAGATACGATTGCTGATTGCCAAAAAAAACCAAGTTGTTCTGCAGTTTAATGCCCTTGAAGGTCAAAGAATCGTTATATACGCCCTGGCTGGGATCAACCTGGCACAAGCCCGGCCGGACAATCGTATTGACAACCAAGAATAAAGGCGAATCAGCGTAATAATTGGTGACATTTTGTGTGACGCGAATTGGCCCACTCTGAGCGCCTGGCGGGACCACCACAATGATTTCTTGGTCTGACCAAGCCGGACCGCAATCCGGGTTGCCAGTGGTCGGATTATTCGCCAATAGCGCGTTAATGGTCGGCTGGCCGGAACTGTCGGAAAAGTTGACCACTCCGGCCGTGGCGCCGAAATTCCGGCCATGGATGGTCACAAAATTTCCCACCGCCCCATTCGGCGTGCCATTATCAAAAGTATAATCAGCATTGATCGCCTGGCAAGCGGCCAGAGAAGCGCTGTAATTATTAGTTGGGTCGCCGTTCGCTTCGCGGCAAAAACCGCCGACCGGCGAAAGCCAATCAATGATCGGCGCGTTCTGGCAGGAACAACAATCATCAACTCCGCCGCTGTAACCGATCGTTTGGCAAGTGCCACCCAGGTTCTCGCAAGAACAAAAATAAGAAGCGCAACGATTGTCGTTCGCGTGGCAATCCGTGCCGGAAGTCGCGCAATCGTCATTCTGGCTGCTGCCGCACGCCGCGCCTTGGCAAAGCGCGCATGAACCGCCGCAATCCACGCCGGTTTCATCGCCATTTTTCAAGCCATCGCAGCAATGCGCCGGCCGCAAAGAGACTGCGCGGCTCAAATCCGCGTCATTGTTGTCCGCGTCCATCGCTTTCAATACCAAAGTATAATTGGTATTCAATGAATAACCAGCGGTGGTGTCCCAATTGGCGCTGGCCTGGCATTGGATATTGGGTACCGCGCCCGAACAAGCCGGATTGGATTCCACGGCAAACTGGCCGACAAGGCTATCGCGGAAAACAAACTGGTCAATCCCGGTATCGTCTTTGGCCTTGCCAAGCAGCGGATTAACCGTGTCAACGCAGAGATTGCCGGAATTAAAAATCAATTCCAGGTCAAAAGGCCGGCTGGTATCAATGACCACGCCGGTCGTGAAGACTGATTCGCAAGCCGTGCCGCAAGACAGGACGGCCTGGTCACCGGCCCTTCTGATGCTGTTTTCCGCTTTGATTTTATATTTCGCGTTCCGGTCAAAACACTTCCAAGCCGCGTAAGGCGCCGGGCAGTCATTCCAAGCCGTAAAGCTGATTTGACTGCCGCTGACTACCCGCGCGAAATAAGCGACCTTATCGCCAACGCATTGCCCGGCTTCGCATCGATCGGATTGGCAGTCAAAACCGGAAGCGCAAGCCGCACCCGCCGGATTTTGTCCGCCCGACTCTTTAGTTAAATAAAAACTGGCGTCTGTAACAGTTGAACTGTCTGGCGCATGGCTAAAATTAACCCTGACCACTTTGTTGCGGATCACATCGGAAGAGTTATGAGGCGGCTGGTAAGAAGTGATTAAAAAAGGCGGCGGCGTGGAACAATCCGGCGCGCAACCCCAGCTGCAGCAGCTCTGCCCGATTGAACAATTGCCATTAACACAAGACGACCAAGAACCGCCTGAACAGAATTGCGTGCCAGCGCTGGCACAACCGCAGGATCTGGTCTCCCCGTCCGTACAGACCCCGCTTAACATGCCTTGTCCGAAACCGATGATATACTGGACAATGGCAAAGGCGGCGATCACAATTATTAAACCGATAGCGCCGTTCAAAATGGTTTTTTTGGCCCGGCCGATTTTTTCCGGATCTCCCCCGCTCGTGGTCCAGCGGAAACCGCCATAAATGATGACGGCCACCGCGACCAAACCGACAAACGACAAAAAATATTGCAAAATCCGCACCGCCATTTCCCGCAGATCAGTGGTGGCCGGCACCGGCAAGCCGATGTCCTCGCCGTAATTAAGACCCAAATCCACCTGCGCGAAAACCGCGCCGGCGAAAATGGCCGTGACGAAGAAAAACAGCAGAACAAAAAATAATTTTATTTTTCTGGACATGAATAATGACAAAAAACGAAAAAAATTTATTAAGGGCAATTCGCGCCCGGACCGACATTTTTTCTCTCCAAATCACTATTATCTTTTGGACAGCAAGAAGGCTCTGTCTCATTGCCTTCGCACTCATCATTGCTATTATACTTTCCTTTAACCGGCACAAAGCAATTCTGGTAAATATCTTTCAAACCGGAGCCGGCTTGGGCGCGCCAGCTCACCAAAGCGGGCAATTCGGTATGCCGGATTTCCACTTGCGAATGATCAGGCGCGGACAAAGGCAAATCCTGCTTGGCTGTCCAATAACCAGTGCCGTAACCGGCAAAATTCCAAAGATTTAAATATTTATGTTTAAAAATAGAAGGGCCGTTACTGATCGTCCGCTCGCCGGTCAGCAAACTGGAGGACATCATTAATTTGTTAAAATCAATTTTTATCGCTTCGGCCAAAGGAAAATTATCCTGGCCGTGAACGGGCTGGAGGGCATCAATTTCCGGCGCGCTGATTTCAATCTCAGCGCTCGTATAAAATGACCATTGGTAATTGTCGCCTAAGTTTGTATTTTTAATATTTTCATCATATTCGCTCTGCGGTCCTTGTGCGCCATTGGTGCGGTTGCCGTCCAAAGAATTGGCAGCCAAGTCCATCAAGCCGTTCAAAGCCGAAGAGGAGAGAGGATAATTTTCACCAGCCGCGTTTTGGCAGTGTGCGTTCACGCAAGTTGTATAAGGCGAACGGGTGGAGCAATTATTACAGTCATCCAAATCCGCCGCCTTGAGCCAGACTCGCAACTGGCTGTTGGCCGGCAGGCAGAAAATCTGTTCCCCGCAGGAATTAACTCCGCAAGGCTGATCCGAAACAAATTCCACGGTCCGGTATTGGTTGCTCAGGACGAATTTGCCGGATAAAAAAACGCTTGGGTCGGTTAAATCAACAACCTTAATGTAATCTTTGACTTGGCCGGCCGCGCCGCTGACCGTCAAGGGATTGATCGCCTCATTAAAATCAATCTGGATCACGGCGTTGCGCGGCTGGTCGCGCTTGTCTTTGATGGTGCGCGTCACCGCCCGCTCCGTGCCGCCGGCCAGCGGCGTAACCGTGAATATGTTCGTATTGCTGACGCCCAGAAAAATATTATTGCCGCCGGACCCGGCCAAACGCGCGGATAGGTTGATTTCCGTGCCGCTGGCCGCGGCGGTCACATCCGGATGATTATTCAGCTGGGCCGTGATACGCGCGGCGGTTTCGTTGACGCTCGCGCCCATAAGAATTTGCTGGCTGGCCGGCGCTGATTCTATAAAAGAATATTTTAAACTGCCGACGGTAATTTCATCAGAAATTTGCGCCGCGTTGGCCATCATTGTCCAAGCCTGGCCGGCGCTAAAACTGCCGCTCGTCAGGGTCAAAGTAAAAAATCCGGAAAAAGAAACGGCTTGGCCGCTGATCACGGCCGTGCCTAATTGATTATGGCTGTCGGTATTTTCCAAACTGGCGGTCAAAGCATCGGCGGAAACGGTAATTTTTAATGGGCCGTTTTGGTTTAAATTTCTATTTACATTACTTACTGATGCGGCCGGAGACGAGTTCACTGGCGCCACATCCGTGATGGACGCCGCCCGAAAAGGCCGTGGTTGAAAATTCACCTCAATTTTTCCTTGCGCCGCGACCGCCGCGCCAAAATTTACCACATCCGGCTCATTATCAGGCGGAGGAAAAACCCCTTGGTTTAAAACTTGCGGCGGTGTTAAATCCAATTTGTTGGAAACTTCAAATGACCATTGGAAAAAATCACCGCGGCAATTGGAAAAAATGCCTTGATTGTCCGCCTTCTTCTTAATGTCATTGGAAAGATAAACCGTGTAAGTGATGTATTCCGTGGCCGAACCCAGATAATTATCCGGCTGGAGGACAAAAGTCTTGTTGTCATTGGTGCTGATTTTAACTTCTTTGAGATAATTCGTAGCGTCAGTGGTGTAAATTTTAATCCGGCCGTCATCCTGGATATACCCATTAGCTTTTATAATTGTATCAACTTTTATCTCTTCCTTGAAAGTAATGATGATCATGGTATTGCGCGGCACCTCTTTTTGGCCCGGCTCCGGATACACGGATTCCAGCGAGCACTCGCCGAGCACGCCGATGCCCCGGCCCGGATCCGGCGGCTTGCGCCCGCCCGGCCGCCCGCCCGGCAGGCCGCCGGTGAGCAAACTGATGATGAAAGTCACGATCGCGAAAGTCGAGATAATCACGATCAAGCCGATGACCGCGTTTTTCAAAATCTTTTTGGCGCGATTAATCCGGTCCGGATCGCCCCCGCTCACTGACCAAAGATAGCCGCCGTAAATGATCATGCCCACGGCGATTATCCCGACAAAAGTTAAAAAATACCGCAGAATATTAGCCGCGACCAGGCGGATATCGTTGACCGGCGAATTCGGCAGTCCGATAGTCGCCGCCGCGTTCAAACCGTTATTCACCGGATCATCAGCCAAGGCCCGGCCGGAAAAAAAGAAACTGATAAGCAAAAAAACAGCGGCCAAAATTACGGCTAATAATTTTTTTCTTGAATAATATGGCTCTTTTTTAACCAACATGGGAAAAATTTATTTTTTTTCCGCCCAATAAAATTAAGCGCGATATTTATTATCTTTTTACAAAATATCCACAGTCTTTTCCTTGCGCTTATTATAACATATTTTATCAATAATATTCAATTATAAGTGTTTACTTAATCAAAAAAACATATTATAATGAGAAAAATAAGCATTTTTTATGGCTATTTCCATAAATCAAATTATCAATAAAGTTAAAGAAAATAATCCCCGGGCGGATGAAACTATGATCCGTTTGGCTTTTGAATTTGCGGAAAAAGCCCATCACCAGCAATTGCGTAAATCCGGCGAGCCGTATATCCAGCACAGCCTGCATACCGCTCTGATTCTCGCGCAGATCAAAGCGGATGAAGAAACCGTTATGGCCGGCCTCTTGCACGATGTGCCGGAAGACACGGAAATTGAACTGAAAGATATTGAAAAAAATTTTGGCAAAGAAATCGCCGGCCTGGTGGAAGGGATAACCAAGCTTTCCAAGATAAAATTCCGCGGCGTGGAAAGATATATTGAATCCCTGCGGAAAATGTTTTTAGCCATGGCCCGCGACTTGCGGGTCATTCTCATCAAATTCGCCGACCGCTTGCACAACCTGCGCACCCTGGACGCCTTGCCGGAAAAAAAACGGGAACGGATCGCCCATGAAACCTTGGAAATCTACGCGCCGATCGCCGGCCTTTTGGGTATCTGGCGCTTAAAATGGCAAATGGAGGATCTTTGTTTCAAACATCTTTTTCCGGAAGAATATCGGAAGCTGGAATATAAATATGAAGTGGAAAAAAAGGTGGAAAGAAATCGTTATATCCAAAAAGTTAAAAATATCCTGGGCGGTAAACTTTCCGCCGCCCAAATAAAATTTGAAATTGAAGGCCGTTTCAAACACCTTTACAGCATCTATCAAAAAATGCAGAAAAAAGACCGGAAATTTGATGAAATCTATGATGTATTTGCCCTGAGGGTGATTGTGAATAATATCCCGGATTGCTACCGCGTGCTCGGGATTATCCATTCCCTGTGGAAGCCAAAAGCCAGCCGTTTCAAAGATTACATTGCCGTGTCCAAACCAAACGGCTACCGCAGTCTGCATACCACTGTCTTCGGTCCGGAAGGCAAAGCCACGGAATTCCAGATCCGCACCAAAGAAATGAACGATGAAGCTTTATACGGCATTTCCGCCCACTGGTATTACAAGCAAAAATCCGGCAGTAATTATGAAGACGATCATAAACAGCCCAAATGGGTGAAAGAAATTCTCCGTATCCAGCGCGAAGCCGCCAATTCTCAAGATTTTGTCAAAAGGGTGAAATTTGATGTATTCGCCAATCGCATTTTTATCTTTACGCCCAAAGGCGACGTTTTTGACTTGCCGGAAGGCTCCACGCCGGTTGATTTAGCTTATGCCGTACACACGGATGTCGGCCATTTCGCCACTAGCGCGCTGGTGAATGACAAAATCGCGGCCTTAAATCAAAGCCTGAAAAACGGGGATCTGGTGGAAATTATCACGGACAAAAAAAGGAAAGGGCCGAACCGGGACTGGCTGAAATTCGTCAAAACTCAGCGCGCGCGGGAAAAAATCAACCACGCCACCAAAGCGTCCAGCTTTGAAGCCATCCGCAATCTCCTGCCCCGCATCGGTTAAAAATCGGCGCTGGAATAAATCATCAAGCGCCAGTTTTGCAGACGAATATTTTTCATTAAAACCAATTTTAATCCAAAAAAAAACAAACGTTCGGTTTGTTTTTTATTTTTAGCTTAAATTATTTTTTTAGATGGACAAATCGGCTGATATTTCTTGGATAAAATCCGGTTATAATTTACAATGAGTCCCGCGGCAATCTCCCGGCCGGTGCTGGCCGCAAAAAATATATACCCAAGATTCTCACGAATAAACCGCTTTATTCCTAAGATAAAAAATTTTTTGTCATTAACTTGGTTTGAGGATGGGGCCTGTGTTGTTATTATTTGCCTAAAAACTTTCGCTAATATAAAAGCAAATAAAGCCCCAGGCAGACTAATAAAGCCCCGAAAAATTTTTGCGCGAGTACCCCCCGCCCCATTTCTTCCTTGATGTAATCCGGATGTTGAGCGGACAGAAAAAAGACCAGCAGAATCAAAAAAAGATATTGCGTACCCTGCAAGGCGCTTACTAAAGCGACATTGCCCAGGCTGATTGCCCAGTTGAGCATAATGAAAGCGGCGGCGGCGGCCAAACGGACCAGTAAAAAAAACAACAAATTTTTCGGCGTCTTAACGCCGCGCTGATGCTCTTTGATCTGCTCCCGCCACTTCGGCACGGCCAGAATCGCGAGCGCGCCGGCGAAAGTGCCGATGCGGGACCAGACAAAAGCGCCGATGAAAGGCTGTGTGGTAAAAATGTGCTTGGCCAGAACATAATAAGCCGCGAAAAAAAAGGCGGCAATCAGGGAATTCAAAACTAAACGCCGCGTCGGACGGTAGCGGGAATGGATGGAGCCGAGAAAATCCCCGCCAATCTCGCGCGCCCGCGCCCACCATTGAGACAAATAGTAGAAACGGGTGCGACGCACGGAAATCATGGCTCCGCCAATCACTAAAACCGTAAAAGCAACGAATTGGCTTTTCCCAATACCCTGTCCCAAAAAAATGAACGCTAAAAATAAGCTGAAAATCGGCACCAAAGCTCCCACCACCGGCACCACCCGCGTCGCCTCGCTCTGATGCAAGGCCTTATACCAAAAAATCAAGGTGCCCAGAAAAAGCAAGCCGGCCAAAAAATCAAGACCGAATTCCCGCCCGCTTGGTATCCAGAAAGCGAACGGCAGAAGCGCCAGATTAAAAACGCTCCAGATGCTGACGAAAAAGGCGTAGACGACGGAGGAATGGATTTTTTTTGACAAGATGAATTTATCCGCCACATACACGACAGCATTGATCAGATATGCGGCGATCGCCACCATTAACCACATAATATTTTTCAATCGCGTAAATATCTCACGTAAATATCTTAAGAAAAGATATTTAATTGTTTTCGCCCTGATAAGTTCAAGCCGCGATATTGAAGATTTTATTTAGATTCTAATCTGTTATTCCGGCAAATCTCCGCGTATATTTTCGCGCTCGGACGCGGCGTGCGCCAGAAGGTGTCGCGGTCCAGGCGATATAAGCCGAATTTCGGCGCCCAGCCTTTATTCCATTCAAAATTATCCAGAAGCGACCAGTGGAAATATCCGC
The DNA here is from genome assembly GCA_002771615.1 of Candidatus Falkowbacteria bacterium CG23_combo_of_CG06-09_8_20_14_all_49_15. GTDB lineage: Bacteria > Patescibacteriota > Patescibacteriia > Patescibacteriales > UM-FILTER-48-10 > UM-FILTER-48-10. The sequence continues at coordinate 4,756 of PCSD01000072.1, read as the reverse complement.
GCACGTCCGCGCCCGCGCTGATGGCTTGGTGTACGTTGTCAAGATGCTCAATAATGAACTGGCCTCTTTGCCGGTCTTGGCTGTCGGCTAAACCGTTTTCCGTAATGATGATGGGCTTCTTGAATCTGGCGAGATTTATTAAAACCGCATAGATGCCTGCGGGATAAATTTCCCACCCCAGGTCGGACTGTCGCTCGTTCCGGTTCCGCCGGAAAGGCGGATACCAGACGATCCGATCATGATGATAATAATTCAATCCAATAAAATCTAACCGGCGCTTAATCAAAAAATAAAAAAAGTCCTGGTGGAAAAATCGGAAAAGGCGGGCGAAAAATACTTCAACAAAAAACCAATGGCGAGCCGGTTCAAAATGATTGGTCAGCTGAGCAATGCCCACTTGAGCATCCTTAAAATGCTTATGGATTATTTTATACGCTTGGTTATGGGCCCGCGCCAGATTAAAAAATACGCGCGCGGCTTGATAAAAAGAAAATTTTTTGCCGGGCGGCGCGCAACCTTTGATATATCCCCAGCCGATCGGCACCATTGGCTCGTTCAAAGTAACCCAATAATCAACAGCCGTTCCATATTCTTTGACCGCCAAATCAACAAAACGTAAAAAATGGCTGACGATTTTTTTATTTGCCCAACCGCCGTCTTTGGCGATCCAAGCCGGACTGGTCCAATGCCATAAAGTTAAAACCACTTTCAAACCGTGTTCTTTCGCCGCGGCCAAGACTTCGCGGTAATGATTGATGGCCTCCACGTCCCAAACGCCTTTTGCCGGTTCGATGCGCGCCCATTCAATCCCGAGACGAATCGCGTTATTATTTAATTTTTGGCATAAAGCAAAATCTTCCTTGTAACGGCGATAAAAATCACAAGCCGGACCGCAGATAAAATCATTCGGTTCAAGCCCCTGTTTTTTCAGGCTGGCTATCCGGGCCGGGCTTTTTTCCCATTCGCTCCAGTCATTAATAACACCGCCTTCGGTCTGATAGGCAGAAACGGCCGTACCCCAAAGAAAACCCTTGGGAAAAGCCAGCGCGGGCGCCGGCACGACGGCGGAAACGGATGGATTGGGAAGCGATTCTCTGTCCAAAGTTTTGAAAAAATAATTATAGCGTTAGTATAGCATCTATAGGCCTGATTTTCAAAAAAAATTTTGTCTCAATGGCGATAAATCTTTTTTGCGCGCTAAAAAAGAATCAGGCGATTTTTACTCGCCAAAAAAAAGCATCAGGCGGACGGATAAAGAAAATTCTTATTTAAAATTAAATAAAAAAAATTAAAAAATATATTACTTAAGTGCTCTTGACAATCATCAATAAATCATTTAATATAGTAATGCGTAATTTTATTATTAGTGAAAAAATCTTCACTAAGGAAAAATAAAATTCAGGTTCAGAAAAAACAAGAGAAGCGATTTATTGGAAAAAAATAAAAGAGCATCTCTTTTTTCATTGATTTTCCGCACTTTAACAATTCAAGTTTTACATGCTATTCCTAACAGGCGCTACATCTAAAGAATCGTACAAGAAGTTAATCTTCTAAAATATCTTTTACGTCTTTTCGCGCGAGCGAAAAACGTAAATCTGTAAATTGAAAAACTTGACCCCGCGCGAGCGGGGCGAAAGTTGATGACAATTTTCGCGCAAACCAAGCTTTTCTGCAGGCGATAACCTGCATTAAAAAACAAAATGAGAGTTTGATCCTGGCTCAGGATAAACGCTGGCGGCGTGTCTAAGGCATGCAAGTCGTCTGTCCTCCCGTAGCAATACGGGCGGGCAGGGCAAACGGGTGCGTAACACATTGGCAACCTACCTTGAGGACGCGAATAACCCCGAGAAATCGGGAGTAATACGCGATAAAATCGGGGGGACACAAGTCATTCCCAATTAAACCCCGTAGCAATACGGGGGCCTCAAGAGGGGCCTATGGCCTATCAGCTTGTTGGTGAGGTAACGGCTCACCAAGGCGACGACGGGTAGCGGGTGTGAGAGCATGACCCGCCTCACTGGGACTGAGACACTGCCCAGACTCCTACGGGAGGCTGCAGTCGAGAATATTCCTCAATGGCCGAAAGGCTGAAGGAGCGACGCCGCGTGCATGAAGACGCCCTTCGGGGTGTAAAGTGCTTTTCTCTGGGAAGAATTATGACGGTACCAGAGGAATAAGGAGCCGCTAACCTCGTGCCAGCAGCGGCGGTAATACGAGGGCTCCAAGCGTTATCCGGATTTATTGGGCGTAAAGCGTCCGCAGGCGGCTGAATACATCTTCTGTTAAATCTATTGACCTAATCAATAGGCCGCGGAAGAGATGGTTCGGATAGAGACCGGGAGAGGCAAGCGGAATTGCTGGTGTAGGGGTTAAATCCGTTAATATCAGCAGGAACACCAAATGCGAAAGCAGCTTGCTAGAACGGTTCTGACGCTCAGGGACGAAAGCGTGGGGAGCGAATGGGATTAGATACCCCAGTAGTCCACGCTGTAAACAATGGATGCTAAGCATTGGCAGTATCGACCCTGTCAGTGCTGTTCACCTAAGCTAACGCGTTAAGCATCCCGCCTGGGGAGTACGGCCGCAAGGCTAAAACTCAAAGGAATAGACGGGGACCCGCACAAGCGGTGGAGCATGTGGTTTAATTCGACGGTAAGCGAGGAACCTCACCAAGGCTTGACATCCAGCTGCAGACTCCTGGAAACAGGAGAGCCTTCGAGGGTGCTGGACAGATGCTGCATGGTTGTCGTCAGCTCGTGTCGTGAGATGTACCGTTAAGTCGGAAAACGAGCGCAACCCCTATCCTATGTTTTATATGTCATAGGAAACTGCCCGTTTTAAATGGGAGGAAGGTGGGGATGACGTCAAATCAGCATGGTTCTTACGCCTTGGGCTACACACGTGCTACAATGGAGGGTACAGAGGGACGCCAAATCGCAAGATGGAGCAAATCCCTTAAAACCCTTCTCAGTTCGGATTGAGGTCTGCAACTCGACCTCATGAAGCCGGAATCGCTAGTAATCGCGCATCAGCAATGGCGCGGTGAATACGTTCTCGGGTCTTGTACTCACCGCCCGTCACACCAAGAGAGCCGATAATACCCAAAGAATCAGCTTGGCTGGTTTTAAGGTAGGATTGGTAATAAGGGTGAAGTCGTAACAAGGCATCCGTAGCGGAAGCTGTGGATGGATCACCTCCTTTCTAGGGAGTAAAAACGGTGAAAATATAATCGGCCTTCGGGCTGATTATATGAATCATTGGTCGCTCTTCCGTCTTCGGACGGAAGATGAACGGATGTTCGCCTGTTGGGAATAGCATGTAAAAAATTACAAATAGCGTTATGGGCCTATTTGTCATTCTTGCGGGAAAACCCAAGAACAAAAAAGACTGGCTCTAAACGTATGGAAGCAGTCTTTTTTGTTTGACTCCCCTTCTGAACAGATTTAAGATATATCTAAAGGAAAATATCTTGATCTTGCAAAAAATAATTTTTCCGTATTTTCCGATTCCGAATCATAGTCGGCGCTATGGTTTCAAGATGCTAAAGAAAAGCTCGCCGCGTGCTGGCCTGGCGCCATGGGGACAAAAGCTCAGTTGCTGAGAGCGCGTCCCTAACCTGCCCGCCGTCCATCCAGGAATGGGCATGTAGCTCAGTTGGTTAGAGCGCGTCCCTGATAAGGACGAGGTCATAGGTTCGACTCCTATCATGCCCACAAAAATTTATATTTAAATTTTATCATCGCGGGGTAGAGCAGTTGGCAGCTCGCCAGGCCCATAACCTGGAGGTCGCCGGTTCAAATCCGGCCCCCGCAACATGAACACAAACAAACCATATGAGGTTTAATATAATCCAAAGCGCGTCGAAAAAACTTTATGATGGGCTGAAAAAAATAATTGCAACAGGCCCATAATCCCGCTGAGGCGGGATCGCCGGTTCAAATCCGGCCCCCGCAACATGTATTTCGTTTATATTCTACAAAGCCAAAAAGATCAGAGTGATTATGCCAGTATCACCGTTGATGCGGAAAAAAGATTGTTATTTAATAATGCCGGATATCAAAGATACACGAAAGCAAAAATACCCTGGCAAATTGTACGCCTAGAGCAATTTAACAACAAGCGTGAGGCCTTGATCAGGGAAAGAGAGATTAAAAAGAAAAAAAGTAAAAGATATATAGAATGGCTAATTGATTGTCAAAATCGCGGGGTAGTCCCGACCGCTGTCGGGGCGCCAGGCCTATAACCTGGAGGCTGCCTTGTTTCGCGAGTATGAAAGCGAGCGATTCCGAACGGCAAAGCCGCTTCGGGGCAAATCCGGCCCTCGCAAACGACCGAATCAAGAAGTTAAAAATAAAAAATTTAGAAGTGTTTTTTGCTTCTTTATTCTTACTTCCAACTTCTCACTTTTCAAAAGCCGGGGTAGCTCAGTGGTAGAGCAAATGACTGAAAATCATTGTGTCGTGAGTCCGATTCTCACCCCCGGCACCTGAATAATGACGGCTGATTGACAAAAAAACAACGATGGAGCGGGTCTCATAAGCGGGCGGGCCGGCGAGACAATTCTCGCCATCAATCCGATAAAAAAATTGCGCCTCGCAAAGCAAGCAAATTTTTATCACGTGAATTGCTATTGCCAATAAATAAAACCCGTGGTAATTTATTTTGGGGCTTGTATAGCACCGCTAATACTTAGTTAGTATTTTTTCAATAAGGTTCGGTAAATTATAGCCATTTCGGTGGTTGAATCTAAATTCCA
>PCSD01000110.1 GCA_002771615.1 Candidatus Falkowbacteria bacterium CG23_combo_of_CG06-09_8_20_14_all_49_15 | reverse complement strand
ACATTATGTTTTTTTGCGCAAGAAAAAAATCAATCCGTAAAATCAATCCGCACCAGCCAGCGGCAAAGCGATATAAAAGATCGTTCCCTGCCCCGGCGCGGCGGAAAACCAAACCCGGCCGCCATGGCTGTCAATAATATTTTTCGCGACAAAAAGTTGCAGGCCGTTCCCTTCCGTATTCCAGCGCAAAGCGTTTTCCGCGCGATAAAATTTGGTGAAAATTTTATCACGCTCCGCCGCCGGTATGCCGATGCCGCTGTCTTGCACGGAAACAACCGCTTCTCGGCCAATTACTTTGGCGGCCACCATCACGGTCCCGCCGGCCGCCGTATAACGGACGCCGTTCTCAATGATCGCGTTTAAGGCTAATTTTATTTTCGCTTCATCCAAAGGGATGGCCGGCAGACTGGAGGCCGTGGTGAAAACTAAATTGATCTTTCGCTCTTCCGCCTCAGCCGCTTGACGACGGCAGATTTCCGACAAAATCTTGTTCAGGTCAGCTGGGACGAATTGAAAATCGTATTGCCCTTCTTCAATGGAAAAAACTTCCAATAAATCATTGACGATGGCAATCAGCCGGTCAGTATACGTTTGGCCTTTTTCCAGAATATCCTTCTGCTCGGCGCTGATCTGGCCGTATTCGCCTTGCGCGAGCATATTGAAAGCGCTCTTGATGGCGGACATCGGCGTCCGCAATTGATGGCCGGCAATCTTGACGAACTCATATTTCATCTTTTCCACCAGTTTGTCGCGGGAATGGTCATAAATGACGACCACGCGCCCGATTTGCTTTTGTTCATCGCCCAACACGGGTACAATCGCCACCTGATAAAAAATATTATTATTTTCCTGATTGAAAGAAAAAATTTGATCGGCGGCGGCCAGATGCTGCTGCAGGGACGATACCAAATCGTGGTCTGGCTCCGGGCTGTCCAATTCTTTGATCGGTCGGCCGATTAGTTGCCCGCGCCCGATCATAAGCATCTTTTCCGCCAGCTCGTTGACCAGGATAATCAGGCCATCATTGTCAAGAAAAATTAATCCCTCCTTTAAATTGGCCAGAATGGCCCTTTCTTTTTCATATCCAAAACGAAGGTCGCGCTCGTAACTCCGCAGGTAATTGGCAATGATGCCGGCAAAAAGGCCGACGATATAAAAGCTCAGCACGACAATTATCAAATTGGCGATAATCGCCGCCGGCAGATGCGCCAATATCGTTTCATGCGGAAAATTATAACGGGAATAATAGGGCAGGATGTCATAATACTGCAGGATGATCACCGTTGAATAGATCAGGCTGGCGCTCGTGGAAACCAAAAACACGCCGGCAAAACGGTAAAAAAAGGCGGCCGCGATAATCCCATAAAAAAGATAAATAAAGGAAATGCTGGAAAGGCCGCCGGCAAAAAAAGTTACCAGGCAAATATAAACCTGATCCAAGCCGATCTGGGCGATCGTCATCAGACGCGCTCCCCGCAAAGAAATCCGGCGGCGCTTAAAATACCAAAAGAAAAACAGGTTATAAAAATAGGCGGAAAAAACGATCACGCCCATCCAGAATGACGGAAAATTGATATTGGGCCGGTATTCAGACGAGGAAAACAAGCCCAGCTTGGTAATCAAGCCGACAAATGCGATGGTTGATAAATACAGCCAGCGCATCTTAACGAGCAGGAGATTGATATCCGCGAACCATTTGATTTTTTTTTCTTGATTTTCAATCATAAAAACAGTCCAAGGCCGGCGGCAAAAAATTTTCCGGCTTGCTTGGCTACCAAAAAAGCAAAGCAATGTTAATCAAGGCGGTACGGGGAGTCAGCCGCTTCTTCCCAGCGGATCTCATCCACCTCTTCTTTTTTTCCTGCGCCGCGATACAGACGATCCGGCAGATTAAAAGACAGGCCGGGCGCGGCAGAAACGCATTTATAGCCATGCACCACCCCGGGCGGAACGACAATAACGCAGGGCTGGCCCTCGCCGGCGCTGATAATTTCCGCCTGGCCGGCTGTCGGACTGTTGGCGCGCCGATCCCACAAATAAACGGAAAAATCGCCCGGCCCGGCAAAAACGAAAAAATCCGTCTGCCGGACATGTTCGTGCGGTCCGCGCTTGACACCGGGCAAAGTCAGGCTCAGATATGCCATCGCCGGTTGAATATCGGTTTCATCCGCGCGGAAAATCTCCGCCAGCCAGCCCCGTTCATCTTGGTATTGGACTAATTTTTTCACGATTACGCCATCAATCATATTTATTAATCTTTAATCTATCTCCCCCCAAAAAACCCTTTATTCTTTGGATTTTATCCTTGTTTCTTTTCTTGCCCTTATTTTCTTCTTGTTCTTATTTCCCTTATTTTTCTTTTTAATTTTTACGATATGTTGAGGCAAAATTTTTCAGCCCAAGGCCGCGATGATGGCTTGGGCCATTTTTTCCAGCCCGCCTTCATCGTATCGGTTTTGCGGCCAAAGCTGCAAGCCGTCGCCGGTCCGGCGCGGGATGAGATGGAAATGCAGGTGCGGCACAACTTGCCCGGCCGCAGGGCCGTTGTTCAGGCTGACATTATACCCGGCCGCAGCCGCGGCCGCTTGGACGGCTGGGCCGATCTTCTGGACAACGGATATGACCGCGCTTAATTCGTCAATGGGTATATCCTCCAGCCGGGCATAATGCTTTTTCGGCACCACCAGGGCATGCCCGAACGCCACGGGCGCAATGTCCAGAAAGGCCAGGACATTTTCATTTTCAAGAATTTTCGCAGCCGGCCGGCACCCCTGGACGATTTGGCAAAAGATACAATCCATAAAATTTAATTAGAGATTTTTAGTGATTTTTTTTAGGATCACTTCCGCCTCCCCTTCATTATAACAACCTTGCGGCCAGCGGCCCAAGCCATCGCCTTCTTCACGCGGCACGACATGGAAATGGAGGTGCGGGACATGCTGGTTAGCGGCGCTCTTATTGTCCAAAAGAACGCTATAACCCTTGACGCCCAAGCCCTCGGTAATAGCTCGGCCGATTTTTTTCACGGCCAAAGCCAAAGCGGCAAAATCCTCTTCGCTCACCGATTCAATGTCCGGCGCGTGATCTTTTGGCACCACGATCGTGTGGCCCGGACTGATCGGCAGAACATCCAGGAAAGCGACCACACGGCTGTCTTCATACACTTTGTAGCTCGGCAGATCGCCCAGGACGATCTTGCAAAAAATACAGTCCATAATATTGCTGATTAATAATAAAAAAGCTTATTTGCCCAGTTCCTTAAAAACCGGCATGCCGGTCGTCGGACTGGTCGGCACATAGATCGTGCCTTCCCGATCTTTAAGCTCACGGATATATAGATAATAAAGATAATTAGAGGACAGGCTTTCATTGATGATTTTTTGGGCATCCCGCTGGCCTTCGGCTTCAATCACCTTTCTTTGTTTTTCTTTCTTTTCCTTATCAAGGATAAAATCATACTTTTGCGCTTCCTGCTCGGCCTGCAGTTTCGCTTGGATGGCCTGGGATAAATTCGCCGGCAGGGCGACATTGCGCAACAGGACGCTTTCCACGATCATGCCGCGCGCCTCCAGGCTGGATTTAAGCTGGCTTTCAATCTTATCCGTCACCTCTGCCCGCTTGTCCGAATAGATATCTTTGGCTTCGTACTGGGCGATGACGTCGCGGATGGCGGTGCGGATAGTCGGGCGGATGACTTTCTCGTCGTACTTCAGGCCGATCTCGCGGTAGATGTCCGAAGCTTTTTCTTCCAACAGATGGTAGAGAACGGTCAAATCAAGATCAACGCTCAAGCCCTCTTTTGTCAAAGAAGTGATGGCGTCCGCCGATTTTCTCTGTCCTTCATTCTGCACCACGGTCATGGTGTATTCCTCGGTTCGGATGCTCATCTTGGTAACTTTGGCCAGGGGAATGACCAAATGGAAGCCGGAGCTTAATTCCTGGTCTTTGACCATGCCAAACAGGGAATAAACGCCGGTTTCGCCCGCGTCCACGATGATGATGGAAGCGAAAAACAGCCAAAGGCCGAAAATTACGGCCAGCCCGGCAAGGACGATGCTTCTTGTCTTGTCCATAAATTTTAATTTATTTAATGATTCGGGTACTGAGCTTGATTGTCCGGCCGGATGATGATTACCGTTCCTGTCCGGCGCGTGGCCAAAAGGACGGAAAAATTTTCCGGCCCGGCGGCGATAAATAATAAAAGCGAAAACCGCCAAAAAAATAAAAACCAGCTTGGAGCGGAACAGCCAAGACATGAGATAGGCGATAAAAACAAACAAAAGAATTTTTTTAAACTTTTCTACCGGCGCGTTATTCATAATTTTTCCTGCTGTCCAGCCATTGATAATATACCAGCAATCAGCCAAATAAGCAATAACCAGTTCAAGCTGAAACGGGAAATAACCACCCCCGGCCAAAACCCTTCCAAAGCATAAAAGACCGTCAGATTGACAGTCGCCGCGTAAAAAAATTCCAGGAATATGATTTTTTTCTTCATAAATCGGCAAGAAATTTTTCATCAACGAAAAAGATCGGCGAGCCAAACGCGCCAGTCGCGGCCGGTCAGTTCCACCTTTAGGGAACGGAGACGGATCGGCCGGTCAGTTTCTTTGAAGCCGGGCAAAGAAATGATAAAGCCGTATTCGCCGTTCTCGCGATAAGCGCCGCGCAGATCGAAAACCGCCTGGGCCCGCGTCCGGCCCTCACGGACCGGCGGCGTTTGGTAATGGGCGATAATATAACGAATCTCGGACAAATCCAAATCGCGGCCGAGGCGTCGCCAGCGGGGATTGACCAGCTGGTCCGCGCTCAAGCTAAAAACGCCATCGCCGCTCAAAATGATATCGCCCCGCGGAAAGGATATTTCCGCGGTGGCCGTACCGGTCAAAGCTTCAAATTGGCGGTAAGTTTCACTGAGCTCCAGGATATTATCGCCGACTTTGATCGTCCCCAAACTGGCCGGATTGCTGGTCACAGCCGCCACCCGCGCGCTGTCGGTAAATAAACGAATATCCTCGGCGCCGGCGATCCGCAGACGGCGGTCAAAACTGAATAATTTCTGCTTGGTGGCCATCCGGTCGGTGATAATGTCGTCATTAGCCTTGATTTCAATTTTGTAAACGCCGGCTGGCAGACCGGCTAAAAGCAACTGTTCCGTCCAGGAACGGACACTGCCAGACTGGCCGTCCAGTCCGGCATCGGCCAAAATTTTATCTTGAATAACCGCTTGCTGGTAATAGACGATCAGCCGGATGTCATCTGTGTCTTGATTTTCGTTCAGATCGCGGCCGGAAAAAGAAAAATCCAGGTCTTCGTTGTTGATGTAAGCATAGATCTGAAAAGCGCCGCGGATCGGCCAAGGGACACTGACTGTTTCCTGACACGGATTATAGGTAATAGCCGGCGTAAAACTTTCCGGCAAATCATAATAATAGACTGCGGTTTCGGCACGGCCGGGCAAAGCGGATAAAAAATCTTCAAAGCTCTGATATTTCCTCTCTTTTTGGAGAAACAAAATGTCTCCGGATTGCTTTGCTTCCCAAAGTCGGGACAATTTATCCAAATCGGAATTGACGAGTGGCCGCATGTCATAGCGCCAGATTGTCTGGTCGTAAAGCACGCCTGCTTCCACGACCGGAGCGCTATCCAGGTCCTCCAGCACCAAAGTCAATCGGGCCTGATCAAAACGGCGCAAAGTGCGCAAGGAAAAATAGACCGGTTCCCCGCGTAATTCATAATATTGGCCTTGGCCGTCAGATACCCAAGACGCCCTTTCAGCTGGCGTTAAAGGGCGGAGATGATAATGCGGCTCGAAAAAATCAGTTTCATAGGCCACCTGTCCGGTCAGGGCGACGCCAGCCAGAACAAACCAAATAGCAACCAGAAAAATGGCGCTCCAAAGACCGAAACGAAAGATATAGCGGCGAGACAAACTGGCCATATTCCTTACTTCTTACTTCTTATGCGGCTACGATTTCCGTGCAAAATATTGCGCGGCTACGATTCTTCTTTATGTTTCCGCCCGGTTCTGGAAACGGTAAAAAATCCGCTTGGTGATTTCCGCGCCGAACAGATAAACGATCACGACTGCGGCCAAGGAAAACAAAACGCCGGGCCGCAAAGGAGTCAAGCTGAACAAACGCCCCAAGGCCGTGTAAGGCAGGAACCAGCCGCTGGCCACCGCCGCCAGAGTACTGACGGTCAGATAAATACTGGCGCGGCTTTGGAAAAAAGGAATTTTTTTCGTCCTGATAATGTGGATCACCAGCACCTGGGTAGCCAGTGATTCCATAAACCAGCCGGTTTGGAAAGCCGCGGCCGGCAGGCGCCAGACGAAAAACAGCAGGAAAAAAGTCAAAAAATCAAAAATTGAACTGATGGGCGCAAAAACAAACATGAATTTCTTGATCTGGGTGAAATTCCAGCGGCACGGCCGGGCGATGTCTTCCGCGTCCACATTGTCGGCCGGGATGGTCAATTGCGAAAAATCATAAAGCAAATTATTAAGCAGTATCTGGATCGGCAACATAGGTAGAAAGGGTAAGAAAAAAACCGCGCCCAAAACGCTGAACATATTGCCGAAATTTGAACTCAGGCCCATCAGGATATACTTCATCGTGTTGCTGAAAGATTGGCGGCCTTCCGCGATACCGTCCGCCAAAGCCCGCAGGCTTTTGGCCGTTAAAATAATATCAGCGGATTCTTTGGCGATATCCACGGCATTGTTCACGGAAATGCCGACATCCGCGGTTTTCAGGGCCGGCGCGTCATTGATGCCATCCCCAAGATAGCCGACCACCGCGCCCGTCGCGCGCAGAGCGGCAATCAGGCGGTTCTTTTCCGCGGGCGAGAAGCGGGCGAAAATTGTGGTTTCGCGGCCGCGGACGCGCAAAGCCTCTTCGGTCAAAACGGCCATTTCCGAACTGACCATTACACCTTTAATCTTAATGCCAACTTCGCGAGCAATCCGGCTGGCCACTAATTCGTTGTCGCCGGTAATAACTTTGATTTCCACGCCTTGGGCGGCAATGCCCGCGAGGACCCGGGAAACATCCTTTTTGGGCGGATCCAGAAAAGCCACAAAACCGTAAAAAACCATATCCTGCTCATCAGCGGCGGCATACTGTTCTTTTTTGGGTAAATTGGCTTTGACCGCCAAAGCCAGAACGCGGAAACCGTCCGCGCTCAAAGCCTGGTAATATTTTTCCGCTCTTTGCCGGACAGCCTCCGTAAAAAGCCGCTCCTGGGCGCCTTGCCGGTAAGACCGGCAGATTTTGAAAACCGATTCCGGAGCGCCCTTGGTGATCAGCAGGCGTCCTTCCGGCCCGTCCACGGCAATACTCATCATGCGCCGCGTAAAATCAAAAGGAATTTCTTCAGCTTTTCGGTAGCCGCCGGAGTAGTCTTTTTTATACGCCAAAACCGCTTTATCCAGGGGATTCTTGATACCGGTTTGAAAAAAACTGTTTAAATAAGTATAAGCAAAAATTTGCTCGTCGGTCTGGCCGTCAATATCAACATATTTGATGAGTTGGATCTTGTCTTCGGTCAAAGTGCCGGTCTTGTCCGTACAAAGGATGTTCATGCTGCCGAAATTCGGAATCGCCGCGAGCCGCTTGACGATCACGCCCTTCCTGGACATCCGCACCGAACCGCGGGCCAGAGTGACGGACATGATCACCGGCAAGAGTTCCGGAGTGACACCCACGGCAATCGCCAGGGCGAACATGAACGACTGGAGGATTTCCTGGTTAATGAGCGCGTTTAAAAAAAATAACACAATCACCAACATGAGCACCAATTTCATGACCAGGTAGCCGAAACGGACGATACCAATTTCAAAATCGCTTTTTTCTTCCTGGCCGCTGACCGTCTTGGCAACCTGGCCAAAAACGGTGTCCTGCCCCACGGCCAAAATCAGCGCCCGCGCCGACCCGCTCACCACATTTGTGCCGCTGAAGATAATGTTATTCAATTCAGCCGCGCCCTTGCCCCGGTCCGGATCCGCCGCGGCCGTCTTTTCCCGCGGCAAAGATTCGCCGCTGATGGCGGATTGGTTCACGAAAAAATCATCAGCCTCAATGACACGGGCATCAGCCGGCACCAAGTCGCCGGCGCTCAGGAAAATCAAATCCCCGACCGTCAATTGGCTGGACGGTATTTCCCGATCTCGGCCCGCGCGGACTACCGTGGCGGTCACCGACACCTTATCCTTCAGTTTCCGGGCCGCTTGGCCGGCGCTGTGCTCTTCCCAGAAATTCAACAAGACGCTGGCCAGCACCACGAAGGCAATAATCGCGAAATTGGTCTTTTCGCCGAAATAGGCGGATAAAGCGGCCGCGAACAAAAGGATTAAAACCAAAGGATTCTTGAAGTGGGAAAAAAATTCTTTGAAAATATTTATTTTCTGCGGCCCGCGGATGATGTTCGGGCCGTATTCAACCAGCCGGGCCGCGGCCTGCGCCTCGGTCAAACCCTGAAGGCCAGTCTTTAACAGGCGGAAAACTTCCTCCCGCCCCTGGCTGACATAATCATTAATTTTTTCCATATGGAATTATTATAACAAATTTCGCTAAATTTTGCCAAAACGGATTTTTCCAAAAAAACTCCGGCTAAAGCCGAAGTCCATCGCGCGCGATCTTTGCCCGAATAGGGAAAAATTTAATTAATTATAAAAATGTATAAAATTTTGGGGCTTGTATAGAACAGTAAACTAATTTACTGTTATATATATGCCCAAGTTGTTAAA
>PCSD01000015.1 GCA_002771615.1 Candidatus Falkowbacteria bacterium CG23_combo_of_CG06-09_8_20_14_all_49_15 | reverse complement strand
TGTTCGGCGGCTGTGGTTAAGCAATACCGACAGGAAAACATTTCTCCGGCTACGGTCAGGAACGAGATGCTTGAACTGGACAATGAAGGCTATATCAGCCAGCCGCACACTTCCGCCGGCCGGATCCCGACGGAAAAAGCATACTTGTACTATTTGGAGAATTTGGCTCAAAAAAAAATCAGGCCGGCGGCGGCCAAAAGCATTGATGAGGCCCTGGGCGAGAAAAGCGAAGAAAATTTCAAACAAGCGGCAAAAATTATCGCGCAAATTTCCGGGCAAGCGGTATTTTGGGCCTTTCATCGGCGCAATCTGTATTACACCGGCTTGTCTAACCTTTTTTCCCAGCCGGAGTTCGCCGATCTGAAGCTCGTTTATGATATTTCCGACGTCATTGACCGTTTAGACGAGATTATTGACAATTTGTTCCATGATTTGCCGGACGCGGTCCAGGTTTTGGTCGGCAGCCATAATCCTTTCGGCGATTTTTGCGGCGCTGTGTTAGGAAAATATTTATTTCGGGGCCAGACCGGACTGATCGGCATTATCGGACCGATGCGCATGGATTACGAAAAAAATCTGGGCATAGTCAAATATGTCCAAGAGATATTAGGCTAATTAAATATAGAGTAAAAAATAAGCAGCAGATTGGAATCATAATAAGTAAAGCAGTGATATAAATAATCTTGCATATGGCGGAAGAAAAAATATTTTACCCGTTGCCGGTCGTCAGCCTCTTCATATTTAATGACCAAGGTAAATTGCTCTTAAGCAGGGAAGGAAGATCCGGGCCTAAATTTATGGCCATCGGAGGAAGCATCAAACAAAAAGAAACGGCTGACAAAGCAGCTAAAAGGGCAGCGCACGAGCAGGCAAACATTGAGATAGATAATATTTGTTTTATCGGCTACGGAGAAAAAACCGATTATAGCTTTGATCCGACGGAAGAAAAAAAGCATTTGATCTTTCTTAATTTTCAAGCCCGGGCGATCGATTATAATGGCCTCAAGCTGGCCGGCGAAGCGTCAGAATATAAATGGTTGAAACCGGAAGATTGGCTCAAAGAGCCGGATCTGCCGGCCGCGATCGGGAAGATAATTAAAACATATTTTTTAGACACGGATAATGTTTCCGATAAATACAAGCGGGCGCTCGCGGATTACCAGAATTTGCTCAAACGGACAGAGCGGGAGAAAGAAGAATTCGCCCGCTACGCCAATGAAAATCTGCTTCAGGAAATTCTGCCGATTTACAGCCATTTGCGTCTGTCCCTTAGACACGCCGTGGTGGCGGACAAAAATCCTTGGTTGGAAGGCGTTCAATTGATTGCCAAGCAATTCCAGGAAGCGCTGAGCGCGCAAGGCGTAGAAGAAATCAGGGCGGAAGGCGAAAAATTTGATCCGGCTACCATGGAAGCGCTGGCCGGACAAGGAGAAATTGTTCGGCAGGAAGCCAGTCCGGGCTACAAATTGCGCGGCCGCGTTATTATTCCGGCCAAAGTCATATTAGATAAATAATAAATAATTTTCGTTTGATCCCGGCGCCGGCGCCGGCGCGGATGAAAAGCGAAAAAGAGGAAAAACATGTCATCATTAATTCGCTGGACTCCTTTCCTCGATCCTTTCGAGGATGTGGACAAAACTTTACGCGATTTTATGCCCGTTTTTCAGGGTGAAAGAAGCGGCTTTATGCCGGCCGTGGATATGTATGAAGACAAGGATAATGTGATTGTGGAAGTGCAGTTGGCCGGTATTGACCCCAAAGACGTCAGTTTGGCTGTTGAAAACAACATTTTGAACATTAAAGGCGAAAGCGAAGAAAAAAAAGAAGTGGAGGAAAAAAATTATTACCGCAAAGAAATCCGCCGCGGAAGTTTTTATCGCAGTTTGCCTCTGCCGACGCGAGTACTGGGCGAAGAGGCCAAGGCCAGCGCCGAGGCCGGCGTATTAAAAATATTCATTCCCAAAGCGCCGGAAGTCAAGCCGAAAACGATTAAGATTGAGACGAAAAAGAACAATTAGTTGGTTGGTAATTAGTTAATCGGGGATTAAATTATCAGTTTTTTCCCGCCCCAATTAACTAAATAGTTAATGTGTAAAAACATTTTTAAAAATCCAAGCATATTTTGGAT
>PCSD01000097.1 GCA_002771615.1 Candidatus Falkowbacteria bacterium CG23_combo_of_CG06-09_8_20_14_all_49_15 | reverse complement strand
TGGACTCTATCATTATACCGAATCTGTTCCAACTTATTTATATAACAAGCGGACGGGCGGAGAAAAAAATCGGGAGCGACCAGGCCAGCCCGGACCCGTTTCTAAAATTATTAATAATCTAAAATAGAGTATGATAATCTGGCAATTAATCCAAATTGACCCTATGCTGGTTTTGCCTTGGTTAATTGCTTTATTAGTCGGTATTACGGTCCATGAAGTCGGGCACGGTCTGGCCGCTTACAGTTTGGGCGACGATACCGCCATGCGCCAAGGCCGCTTGTCCTTCAACCCGCTCCGGCATCTGGATCCGATCGGCGCGGTGATGATGCTTCTGGTCGGTTTCGGCTGGGCTAAGCCGGTGCCGGTTAACATCGGCCTGGTCCGCCGCGGCCAGGGAGGGAAATTTTTGGTGGCCGTGGCCGGACTGCTCGGCAACCTGCTGGTCATCGCCCTCTCCGCTTTGGCTTTGAAATATCTGCTCTTGCCCAACTTGCCGGCCAATAATCTGCTGGTCAAGTTGGCCGCTTTTTTGGTTTATATCAACGCGGCTTTGTTTATTTTTAACCTGCTGCCGATCCCGCCCTTGGACGGTTATCACGCGATAGAGTATTTTTTCGCCCGTTCTTTGGGCGGCCTTGCGTTTTTTTTAGAAAAATACGGGCAGATGATCCTTTTAGCGGTAGTTTTTTTAACCAATTTGATCGGCTATCTGATCGGGTTCTTTATTTTTTTCCTGGCCCGTCTTTTTGATCTGGATTTCTTCAGTTTGATTTTCCGGTATTAGGCTTCGGTGCCGCCGGCTTAGTCGGCATAGTGATAATGATAAGTCCAGTAGCGCCCGTTGATATTTGTTTTGCCAACGGTTACGGCAAAATCATCTTTTTCTTGCAGCATATCCAAGGGATCCGGTTCGGCGCCGGCCGCCAAGGGCAGAAGTCCGGCGAGCATCCCGCAGAAGCAGGAAAAAACGGTAATCAGTAACAAAAACAGAAGCGGAAAATACAAGTAGCCTGATTTTTTGATAATATTTTTCATATTGATAATCAGGGGAATGATGAACCTTAACAAAAATTTATTTTTTGTCAAACGTTTTTATTTCCATTTGAATAACTTTTGACAATATTAAAATTTTTTTCTTGCCAGGGTAATGTTTTTTTATAATTTTTTCTTTAATATTAAGTAATATTTTAGATTTATCAGCGCGAGCGGAAAATCCGGTGTCTTTACTTGACGAAAAGAAATGTTTTTGCTAAATTATATAAGCATGTTTGAATACATCCCGTAATATCCGGGATTTATTTTAGTATTCAAGCTTTAAACCATTTATTTTGTATAGTTTTTTTATTTTCAAAATATTTTTTGCCTGAGCGTCCGATTTTCTTTTGGGGAAATATTCCACGCCTTTCCGGCTGAACGAAAATATGCCCACGATCAATCAATTAATCAAAAAAAGCCGTCGTGTTGCTAAGAAAAAGAGCAAATTTCCGGCATTGCAGAGTACTTTGGACACTTTGCACCGTAAAAGGACCATGTTGAGGCGCGGTTCGCCTTTCAAGCGCGGCGTTTGTTTAAAGGTAACCACCACCACGCCCAAAAAGCCGAACTCGGCTCTGCGGAAGATTGCCCGTGTCCGGCTGTCCAATGGCATGGAAGTTACCGCTTATATTCCGGGTATCGGTCATAATCTGCAGGAACATTCCATTGTGCTCATTAAGGGCGGACGCACCAAGGATCTCCCGGGCGTGCGTTATAAAATAATCCGCGGCGTCTATGACACCCAGGGCGTAGCCAATCGTAAACAATCGCGCAGCTGCTACGGCGCCAAGCGGGAAAAGAAAGCTAAATAAACAATTATGAGAGGAAAACAAGCTCCAGTCAGAAAAATTGAGAGTGATAGCCGTTATAACGATTTTGATATCGCTAAATTCATCAATTTCGTCATGCGCGACGGCAAAAAGACCACAGCCGAGAAAGTTGTTTACGAATCATTTGAGATCATCAAACAGAAGACCAAGCAGGACGCTCGCCATGTTTTCAACAAGGCGATCAAAAGAATTTCGCCGCTTTTGGAAATCCGCGGCCGTCGGGTCGGCGGAGCCAATTTCAGATTCCGTACCAGGTGCGCGGCGCCCGCCGTTATAATCTGGCCTGCCGGTGGCTGATGGACGCGGCTTCCGCCCGCAAAGGCAAGCCTATGGCCATCAAATTGGCGGACGAAATCATTGACGCCTACAACGGCGAAGGGGCGGCGGTGAAAAAGCGCGACGCTGTCCACCGGATGGCGGAAGCGAACAAAGCTTTTGCCCATTTTGCCCGGTAACTATAATTTTTAAATTTTTTTTATATTATATAATCTATGCCCCGAGAATACAGTTTGGAAAAAACCAGGAATCTTGGCATTATCGCCCACATTGACGCCGGCAAAACCACGGTTTCCGAGCGCGTTTTGTTTTACACCGGTAAAAAGCACAAAATCGGCGAAGTGCATGATGGTCAGGCAGAGATGGACTGGATGGAGCAGGAGCGCGAGCGCGGTATCACCATCACCAGCGCCGCCACCACTTGTTTTTGGAAAGATTGCCGCCTTAACCTGATTGATACGCCCGGACATGTTGACTTCACGGCCGAAGTGGAAAGAAGTTTGCGCGTCCTGGATGGCGGCGTAGTGGTTTTTGACGGGGTAGCCGGCGTGGAGCCGCAATCGGAAACCGTCTGGCACCAAGCGGACAAATACGCGGTACCGCGTATTTGTTTCATCAATAAGTTGGATCGGACCGGCGCGGATTTTTATAAGGACGTCGCTTCCATCAATGAACGGTTGACCAAAAAAGCCTATCCGATTCAGTTGCCGATCGGCATTGAAAGCGGTTTTATCGGCATCATTGATCTTTTGGAAAGGAAAGCCCGGATTTTTCATGATGATTTGAGCGTCAAGATTGAAGAGCAGGAAGTGCCGGCGGACATGAAGGAAAAAGCTGAAGAATACCGCGCCCGTCTCGTGGAAGTGATCGTGGAAAACAATGAAGTTTTAATGGAAAAATATTTGGCCGGCGAAGATTTGCCGGTGGCGGACTTGAAAAAAACCCTTCGCCAGGCTGTCATCGCCAACCGGATCGTGCCGATCCTGTGCGGCAGTGCCTTGAAAAACAAGGGTGTGCAAATGCTTTTGGACGCGGTGGTTGACTATCTGCCTTCGCCTTTGGACTTGGCGCCGATTGTCGGTTTTAAGCCCGGCCAGGAAGATGAAAAGATCACCATCACGCATAGCGATGACGAGAAATTCGCGGCCTTGGCTTTCAAGATTGCCACGGATCCGTATGTCGGAAAATTGTGTTTTATCCGGGTGTATGCCGGCACTTTGGCCTCCGGCTCTTATGTCTTGAATGCCAGCAAGGGCAATCGGGAACGGATCGGACGGATTGTCCGGATGCATGCCAACCACCGGGAAGAAGTGCAGGAAGTTTATGCCGGCGAGATCGCGGCGGTGATTGGCTTGAAAGGGACAACGACCGGCAACACTTTGACGGACGAAGCGCGTCCGGTCATTTTGGAATCAATCAATTTTCCGGAACCGGTTATTTCCGTCGCGGTGGAGCCGAAAACGAAAGCGGATCAGGAAAAGATGGCTCTGGCGCTGGCTAAATTGGCGGAAGAGGATCCGACTTTCAAGATGCGGACGGACGAGGAAACGAACCAAACTTTGATTGCCGGTATGGGCGAATTGCATCTGGACATCATTATTGACCGGATGAAAAGGGAATTCAAAGTGGAGGCCAATGTCGGCAAGCCGCAGGTGGCTTATCGGGAAACCATCAAGAATCCGGCGGAAGCGGAAGGAAAATACATCAAGCAGTCGGGCGGGCGGGGACAATACGGCCATTGCTGGCTGAAGATTGAACCTTTGCCCGTGGGTGGCGGCTTTGAATTCGTGGATGAGGTTAAAGGCGGCGTGATTCCGCGGGAATATATTCCGGCCATTGAAAAAGGCGTGCGCGAAGCCACGGAAAGAGGCGTGCTGGCCGGCTATCCTTTGATTGACGTTAAAGTCGCGGTTTTTGACGGCAGTTACCATGAAGTTGATTCTTCGGAAGCGGCTTTCAAGATCGCCGGTTCCATGGCTTTTCAGGACGCGGCCCGTAAAGCCAAATTGGTAATTCTGGAGCCGATTATGAAAGTGAACGTGACGACGCCGGAGAATTTTATGGGCGACGTGATCGGCGATTTGAATTCCAAGCGCGGCCAGATTGAAGAAATGATAGATCGCGAACAGGTGAAGCTGATTAACGCCAAAGTTCCGATTGGCGAGATGTTCGGTTATGCCACTCAGTTGCGGTCCATGACTCAGGGCCGAGCCAGTTATTCCATGGAATTTTCCCATTACGCGGAAGTCCCGCGCAACGTGGCGGAAACTATTATTGCCGACCGCGGCAAGAAATAAATTCATTTATGCAGGATCAAATGCAAAAAGCCATTAATTTGGCGAAAAAAACCGGCGATCGGATTATTGTTTTTGATCAGCCTCGTTCCCAGGCGCCGTTTGTCATTCTGCCCCTGGAAGAATATGAAAAAATAGTTACCGGCACAAGTGAAGTGCGCGGCTTGACAGAAGATGAGTTGCTTGATAAAATAAATCGTGATATTGCTATTTGGAAGTCCGAAAATTCGGAAAATATCAGCGCGGACAAATCTCTTGCCACCGTTGGCAGCAACAGCCAAAATAATTATAGTTTTTATAATACCGGAGAAGAAAGGATTTTTTCCCCGGGCGGACAAGTTGACTTTACGCCGATCAGTAGGATCGTACAAAAAAAGAAGTGGCTGATTCCGGCCGACCGAAAAGCCGGGGCGGATGAAATCATTGAGGAGGACCGCCAATATTTGGAAGATTTATAAGTGCGGCGGACGGGCTTGATTGGGATTATTAAAATTTAAATAAATTATTTAGACGGCTGGTTGCCCATAGTATTATTCAAGGGGCAGGAAACTCGCTTCCAAAGCCAGGGGAAAAATTATCCTCGGCCGGACGGGGCCGTAACCAATAAAAATGGCAGAAAAATTTGATCGCTCCAAGCCGCACATCAATGTCGGCACCATCGGCCATGTGGATCATGGCAAAACCACCCTGACGGCGGCGATTTTAAACGTCATGGCCGCTAAGGGTTTTAAAGCCACGCAAAAATCCGTGGATCAGATTGATTCCGCGCCGGAAGAAAAGTCCCGCGGCATCACCATTGCCACGGCGCACGTGGAATACGAATCGGAAAAAAGGCATTACGCCCACGTGGATTGTCCGGGTCATGCCGATTACGTCAAGAACATGATCACGGGCGCCGCCCAGATGGACGGAGCCATCCTGGTGGTCGCGGCCACGGACGGCCCGATGCCGCAAACCCGGGAGCATATCCTTTTGGCCAACCAGGTCGGCGTAAAAAATTTGGTAGTTTTTTTGAACAAATGCGACATGGTTTCCGATCAGATGCTGATTGATCTGGTGGAAGAAGAAACCCGTGATTTATTGAAAAAATATGAATTTCCAGGAGACACAATCAAGGTGATCCGCGGTTCCGCTTTGAAAGCTTTGGAAAATCCGACCGGACCGGACGCCCAACCGATTTTGGATTTGATTAAGGCGGTGGACGAAACGATTCCGGAACCGGTTCGGGATTTGGATAAACCTTTTCTGATGCCGATTGAAGATGTTTTTTCCATTGAAGGCCGCGGCACGGTGGTGACCGGCCGGATTGAGCGCGGTGTCATTCATATCAATGAAGAAGTGGAAATTGTCGGTTTGAAGGAAACGAAAAAGACAGTGGTCACCGGTATTGAAATGTTCAATAAGTCTTTGGATGAAGGCCGGGCGGGCGATAACGCCGGCGTGCTTTTACGCGGGACCAAGAAGGAAGAAGTGGAGCGCGGCCAAATCATCTCCAAGCCCGGATCGGTTACGCCGCACACGGAATTTGAAGGAGAGATTTACATCTTAAGCAAAGAAGAAGGTGGCCGCCATAAGCCATTTTTCAAAGGCTATAAGCCGCAGTTTTATATCCGGACCACCGATGTGACGGGCGAGATTGAACTGCCGGAAAACACGGAAATGGTTATGCCGGGCGATACGGTTAGCTTGAAGATCAAACTGATCATGCCGATCGCTTTGGAAGAGAAGATGAAATTCGCCATCCGCGAAGGCGGTAAGACTGTGGGCGCCGGCGTTGTGACCAAGATTATCAAATAAGCTCATTTTTCGCTCCGCGCAAATATTTTGGGCGGAGCATAAATGATTTTATTTAACAATTTTTTTTAAGACATGAGCGACACTAACCAACAAGCGGCCAAAAAACAGATTGACAGCGAAGAAGTCAAGCAAAAGATCCGAATAAAAATCAAAGCCTTTGATCACAAGATCATTGACCAGTCAACCCGGACGATTATTGACACGGCCAAAAGATCAGGCGTAAAGATTTTTGGTCCGATTCCTTTACCGACCGAAATAAGGAAATACACGGTCAATCGTTCAACTTTTGTCCATAAAAACGCGCGTGACCAGTACGAAATGCGGGTTCATAAAAGATTGATTGACATTATTGAACCGAGCGCCAAGACCGTTGAGGATTTGACCAGTTTAAGCCTGCCGGCCGGGGTTGACGTGGAAATAAAATGTGATTAAATGCTTTTGCGAGGCAATTTTTAAAAATCAGATTAGCGGAAAAAGCTTTTATAACTCCTTTGAAAGGAAAGTATAATAGCTAATATTCGCCAATTAACGAGGTGATAGCGACAAATCATAAGAATAACCAAAGAAATTAATTTTCATCGGTTATCGCTGGTTTTGTTGAAAAGAGCCAGTTTTTTTATTTTCCGCAGTTTATCAATATGAAATACATAATCGGCAAAAAAATTGACATGACTCAGATTTGGCAAGACAACAAAGTTTTGTCGGTAACACGTGTCCAGGCCGGCCCTTGTCCGGTGGTGACGGTTAAAAATAAAGAGCGGGACGGATATCTGGCGGTCCAGCTCGGTTTTGGCCAAATTAAGGATAAAAAAATCACCAAGCCGCAGAAAGGAATTTTCAAAAATATCAAGCCGACGCAGATTTTAAAGGAATTCCGGACAGAAGAGGCAAGCATCCAAGCGGGCGATATCATCACCGTCAAGGTTTTCGCGCCCGGCGATCTGATCAAAGTGAGCGGCCAGAGCAAAGGGAAGGGTTTTCAGGGGGTGGTGAAAAGACATCATTTTTCCGGCTCCAAAAAAACCCATGGCAATAAAGACCAGGAAAGGATGCCCGGTTCATCCGGCTGTACCGAGCCCCAGCATGTTTTTAAAGGAATCAGGAAACCGGGTCGGATGGGCGCGGCGCGAACGACCGTCAGCAATTTGGAAATCGCGGCTGTGGATTCGGAGCACAATCTGCTTTTTATTAAAGGCGCGGTACCGGGAAAAAGGAACAGTATTTTGCGGATCCAGGGGCAGGGAGAATTGATTATCGCTCCAACCGTTCAGCCGGAAAATACCGGGTCGGTTGAGTCAGCGGCGCCGGCGGAGGACAAAGCGGAGGACAAAGCGGCCGCGGCGCAGGCCTAGTATCGGCGCGTTTCTTTATTAAAATTGTTATGAAATTGAAAATCTACAACCAAAATTGCGAAGTCAGCGGCGAAATGGAAGTGCCGGATAAATTTTTTCCGAAAAAAATCAGCCAATCTCTCATCCACCAGGTTTTGATCGCGCAGACCAATAACGAACGTCAAGTTTTGGCGCATACCAAGGATCGGAGCGAAGTCCGCGGCGGCGGCCGCAAGCCTTGGCGGCAAAAAGGCACAGGCCGGGCCAGACAAGGATCCATCCGTTCGCCTCAGTGGCGCGGCGGCGGTATTGTTTTCGGTCCGTTGAAAGATCGGAATTTCAGCCAGAAGGTGAATAAAAAAATGAAGAGGAAGGCGCTGGCCATGGTTTTGGGTGATAAAATCGCTAATCAGCGGCTGGCCGTCATTGAAACGTTGTCCTGGACGGAATATAAAACCAAGAAATTTTCCGCCTGCGCGGCTGAATTTGAAAAAAAGATCTTTCGTCCGGCGGAAGCGGAGCAAAAACCAAAAGCTAAAGCCGTCCAGAGGAGCCTTTTGATAGTTAACGCGGAAAAGGACAATGAAAAGATAAAATTTTCGGCGCGTAATTTGACTGGCCTGAAATTGATCAGCGCCGACAATCTCAATATCTACGACCTGTTAAAATATCAAAATTTATTGATCGGCAAAGCCGTGTTGGCTGATTTAGCCGAAAAATTCGTCAGTCGGGCGCAAGCCCGGCGTTAATTCGCGAAGCATATGGGAATTTTCAATAAGCAAAAGAGTCCGGCTGATAATAAAAAATCCCCGGTTGAGGAAAAGAATCCGGCCCCGTCGGCTATGAAAGATTTATATGCCGGCCAGCCGAAAAAAGCCGGCGCGACCAATGTGCGGCGCCGAGACGTTGGACAACTTTTAGTTTTGAAAAAGCCGCAAATCACGGAAAAAGCCGGCAATCTTGGCGTTTTAAATCAGTATGTTTTTGTGGTCGATATCAAAGCGAACAAAATCACCATTGCCAAGGCGGTGAAAGCGATTTACGGCGTCAAGCCGACCGCGGTCCGGATTATCCGTTGCCAAGGCAAAACCAAGAGATATGGACGGACGATCGGACGCCGGAAAGACTGGAAAAAAGCGATCGTTTCCTTGCCCGCCGGAAAAACCATCAATCTTTACGAAGGAGTTTAAAGTTTAGTTTAGCCATCAGAAAAATCAAGCCTATGGGCATTATTAAAGCCAAACCAACTTCACCCGGCCGGCGCGCCGCCAGCTACGATGACTTCGCGGATATCAGCAATGTTTCGCCGCATAAGAAGCTTTTGCTGGCGAAAAAAAGCCAGGGCGGACGCAATAACCAAGGAAAAATCACTGTCCGGCATCGCGGGGGTGGCGTGAAGAGATATATCCGGATCATTGATTTTAAAAGGGATAAATTCGGCATACCGGCTAAGGTCGCGAGCATAGAATATGATCCCAACCGCGGCGCCCGCATCGCTTTGCTGTTTTACCGGGACGGGGAGAAAAGATACATTATCGCGCCCGACAAACTGGTTTGCCAGGCGCCGGTCATGAGCGCGCGGGAAAAGATTGATTTTTTGCCGGGCAATGCCATGCCCTTGAAATTTATCCTGCCGGGTATGCCGATCCACAATGTTGAATTGCAGCCGGGGCGGGGCGGACGCTTATGCCGCGGTGCCGGCAATGCCGCGCAGGTGATGGGTATTGAAGGAAAATACGCGCAGATCAAATTGCCTTCCGGCGAAGTCCGCCTGGTCAGCAAGGATTGCCTGGCAGTAATCGGCCAAGTCAGCAACCCGGATCGTCGCTTATTGAAAATCGGCAAAGCCGGCCGGCGCCGTTATCTCGGTTTCCGTCCGACCGTCCGCGGTTCCGCGATGAATCCGGTTGATCATCCGCACGGCGGCGGCGAAGGCAACCAGCCGATCGGTTTGAAAAGTCCGAAAACTCCTTGGGGCAAAAAAGCTTATGGCGTCCGGACCAGGAAAGATAAAAAATATAGCAATAAATATATTTTGGCCCGTCGTAAGAATAAAACTAAAAGATAGGCCGCCGACCAATACCAACGGAAGGCGTAAAAAATTATCAATATGAGCAGATCAGTAAAAAAAGGACCATATATTAACGACCGGCTGTTGAAAAAAGTGAAAGATTTGAAACCGGGAGACAAAACAATCCTGAAGACTTGGGATCGGGCCTGTTCTATCACTCCGGAAATGGTCGGTTTCACGATCGGCGTGCATAATGGCAAGGCCCATTTGCCCGTCTATATAGAAGAGAATATGGTTGGACATCGTTTGGGAGAATTTTCCCCCACGCGCAAATTTATCGGGCACGGCGGCCGGATGGCCAAAGAACAATCAAAGGGGAAAGGGCCCGCGCCGGTCGCGCCGGCGGGTCAGCAGAAAAGCAAGTCCGCCAAGTAAATTTTCATCTATGGAAATCAAAGTAAAAGCAAAATATATCCATCAGGCGCCCCGGAAAGTCAGACTGGTCGCGGATTTGGTGCGCAAACAGCCGGTTTTGGCTGCGCTGGATCAGTTGCGTAATATTAACAAAATCGCCGCCGGTCCGATCCTGAAACTGATTAATAGCGCCGTGGCCGGCGCAGAGCATAATTTTGAGCTGAACAAGGATAATTTATATATCAAAACCATCATGGTGGACGGCGGTCCGGTCCTTGACCGCTGGTTGCCTCGCGCGCAAGGCCGCGCTACTCCCATCAAAAAAAGAATGAGCCACTTGACTGTGGTCCTGGCGGAAATTGTCGAGCAGGGCGGGCGGAAAAAAATTGCCAAAGTGGCCGCTCCGGTCCGTTTGGATTACCGCCCCAAAGAAGAAGAAGGCGTGCTGATCAAAGACGAAGAAGAAAAAACGGCCCAGGAGGGCAAACCGGCCGATCCGGGAGAAAAAGGCAAAACGATCATTGATCCGCGCTCCGTCGGCAAGGGCAAACATCGGAAGATTGAAGGCCAAGGCGCGCGCGGCTTTGTGGGTAAACTTTTTCAACGTAAATCAGGTTAAATAACCATATGGGTAAAAAAATCAATCCAAAGATTTTCCGGCTGGGCATCAATAAAACTTGGACTTCAAAATGGTTCGGCGCCGGTGAGAATTACCGGAAGAAATTGCAGGAAGATGTCCAGGTCAGGCGTTTTCTGATGCGGGAATTAAAAGAGGCGAGCGTGGATCGCGTGGAAATTGAGCGGAGCGCCAATCGGATTACCATCATCATCCATTCCGCCAAGCCGGGCATGATTATCGGACGCGGCGGAAATGGCATTGAAGAATTAAAAAAGAAAGTCCATCGCGCTTATCTCAAGAAATACCGTCCGGGCAACATCGCTTTGAATATCGTGGAATTCGACCGGCCGAATCTGAGCGCCCAGATCGTTACCCAATCCATTATCGCCGATATTGAAAAAAGAATCCCTTTCCGACGCGCAATGAAGCAGGGCATCGGGCGCGTGGAACGAGCAGGCGCTTTGGGCACGAAAATAATTATCAGCGGCCGTTTGAACGGCGCGGAAATCGCCCGGGAAGAAATGCTGACGGTCGGCAAGGTTCCCCTGCATACCCTGCGGGCCGACATAGACTACGCGCGGGGTACGGCTTTCACCACCTATGGCACGATCGGCGTCAAAGTCTGGATTTATAAAGGCGAAGTTTTCGAGCGGAGCGAGAAAAAATCCTCCCTCCGTTCATAAAAGCATAAAAGAATTTCGGTTTCAGCGGAAAAAATATGTTAATGCCAAAAAAAACCAAATATCGCAAATCGCATAAAGGCAAAAGGGGCGGCCAGGCCAGTCGGCGCAACACTTTGAGTTTCGGCAGTCACGGGTTGAAAAGCGTGGAGGCGTGCTGGGTTAATTCCCGCCAGATTGAATCCGCCCGCAAGGTTTTATCCCGCTACATCCGGAAAGGCGGCAAAATCTGGATTAGGATTTTTCCGGATAAGCCGGTTACCAAGAAAGGCGGGGAAATTCCGATGGGCAAAGGCAAGGGTGCGGTTGATCATTATGTGGCGGTTGTCAAGCCCGGCATGATTCTTTTTGAGATAGACGGCGTTGTGGCCAGCCAGGCCGAAGAAGCGCTGAATATGGCGGCTTACAAGATGCCGATTAAATGCAAACTCATCATTAGGCGTTAAGCCGGTGATTATCAATATGAATTACCAAGAAATTAAAAATAAGCATGCGGATGAGCTGCAAAAAATGCTTTTGGAACAGCGGGAAGTTTTGCGCGACCTTCGTTTCAAAGACGCGAACAAACAGCTAAAAGATATCCGGCAAATCAGAAAGACGCGCCAGGCCATCGCCCAGATTCTGATGCTGTTGCGCGCGAAAAAAAATGACCGGGCCGAAGCTCAGCAAGAAGTTAAGTCATCTGATAAATAGACAAATATGAATAAACAGATGGAAACAACCGTTGCGCCCGGGCCGAAAAAAATGACCGGCCTGGTCACCAGCGCCAAGATGTCCAAAACCATTGTGGCGGTGGTTGCGAGCGTTAAAAAACACCCGAAATATCCGAAACAGTACCAAGTCCGAAAAAAATATAAGGTCCACGACGAGCGCGGCCAATTTAAAGAAGGCGATCACGTGCAGTTCATCGCTTGCCGGCCGATTTCCAAAGACAAGCGCTGGCGAGTAATTTACCCTCAATAAAAAAATATGATCCAAGTCCAAACTTATCTGAAAGTTGCGGACAATTCCGGCGCCAAGACGGTCCAGTGTATTGGCTTATTGGGCGGATATAAAAAACGCTACGCCCACATCGGCGAAATTATCACCGCCGCGGTCAAAGAAGCGGTACCGCACGCCGCGGTCAAAAAAGGCGATGTCGTGAGGGCCGTCATCGTCCGCACCAAGAAAGAAATCCGGCGGAGCGACGGCACTTATGTCCGGTTCAGCGACAATGCTTGCGTTTTGATTGATAAAGAAAAAAAAGAACCGCGCGCGAGCCGGATTTTCGGACCGGTGGCCAGAGAAGTCAGGCGGGCCGGATTTGCCAAAATCGCGTCACTCGCACCGGAAGTTTTGTAAAATATTTCTATTTTATGAAAAATATCAAAAAGGGCGACAAGGTAAAAATCATCGGCGGCAAGGATCGGGGCAAGACCGGTAAGGTTTTGCAGGTTTTTCCACGCGAGAGAAAAGTTAGCGTGGAAGGATTAAACTTGCTGATTAAGCATCTGCGCCCGCGCCGGCAAGGCGAAAAGGGGCAGAGGATTGAATTTCCCGCGCCTTTGACCATTTCCAATGCGATGCTAGTGTGTCCGAAATGCGGCCGGCCGACCAAACCGATTTTCAAAACCGGTTCCGGCCAGGAAAAAGAAGAAGCGGACAAGAAATCGGCTCGTAAAAGGCGTTATTGCCGTCATTGCGAACAAGCGATTGATTAATGAGCAAAAAATCCATATGAGATTAAAAGAATATTACCAAAAAGAGATTAGACCGGCCTTGACGGAAAAATTCCATTATCCGAACCGGATGGCCGTGCCGAAATTATGCAAGGTGGTCATTAACGTGGGGTTCGGGCGCCAGGCTAAAGAAAAAGCGCAGATCGACAAAATTGCCGGCACTTTGGAAAAGATTTCCGGCCAGAAACCGGTTTTGACCAAAGCCCGCAAATCAATTTCCGCTTTCAAGGTGCGCGAAGGCATGGTCATCGGCGCGAAAGTAACTTTGCGCGGCCAGCGGATGTTTGATTTTACCGAAAAGCTGGTGAAGATTGTTTTCGCGCGCGTGCGGGACTTCCGCGGTTTGCCCAAAGAGCTGGTTGATCGGACCGGATCCATGACAGTCGGCCTCAAAGAGCACATTGCTTTTCCGGAAATCAAAGCGGATGAAATTGACAGTTTGCATGGTTTGGAAATATGTTTTTTCACTACGGCCAAAAATGCCAAAGAAGGGCAAGAATTATTCCGTTTGCTCGGTTTTCCGTTTAAAATGTAATCATTCATATCTATGGCAAGAACTGCAATGATCGTAAAATCCAAAAAGAGGCCGAAATTTTCCACCCGGATTATCAGACGATGCTGGCGTTGCGGGCGCAACCATGGTTACATGCGGGATTTTAATCTTTGCCGCATTTGTTTCCGCGAATTGGCGGAAAAGGGCGAACTGCCGGGTATTACCCGCTCCAGTTGGTAATATCGGCGGCCGGATAAAGAATTAAATTATTAAATATATGATGACAGATCCAATCGCAGACATGTTAAGCCGTTTACGGAACGGTTTGGCCGCCGGTAAGCAGGAGGTGGTCGTGCCGATGAGCAAGATCAAGTTGCAAATCGCCAAGATTTTGGAGCGGGAAGGCATGATCAAGCGGGTATCCGTGGAAAAAATGGCTTTTCTGAAAAACCAGTCCGCCTCCTATGATATTTTGCGCCTTGGTTTGCGTTACAAAAAAAGCGGGCGGCCGGCGATCAGTCTGCTGAAGCGGATTAGCAAGCCGGGGGCCAGATATTATGCCGGCAAAAGCGAACTGCCGCGTGTTCTGAACAATCTCGGTTTTGCGATTATTTCCACTTCCCAGGGTATCATGACGAACCGGGAGGCAAAAAAGAACGGTTTGGGCGGAGAGGTCATCTGCGAAATTTATTAAGCCAGTAAGCAGTCAATTAAACATATGTCACGGATCGGAAAATTGCCAATTAATCTGCCCGCCAATACCAGCGCCGAAGTGCGTGGGAACGAATTGGCGGTCAAGGGTCCCAAAGGCGAATTAAAAATATCCCTGCCGGCCGGCGTGGAAGCGATCGTCTCAACCCAGTCCATTGTCATCAAGACCGGACCGGCGGCCGGAAAAAAAGCCGGCGCGCTGTGGGGTCTGTTTCGCAACCTGGCGAACAATATGGTGGTGGGTGTGACGCAGGGTTATGAAAAAAAATTAGAAATCAACGGCGTCGGCTATCGGGCCACCTTGGCGGAAAAAAAATTGCTTATGAATTTGGGCTATTCCCATCCGATTGATTTTTCCTTGCCGGAAGGCATTAATGCGGTCGTAGCGGGCAATTTGATCACTTTGAGCGGAATTAACAAAGGCCTGCTCGGTGAAACTGCCGCCCGCTTGCGTAAATTAAGAGAGCCGGAGCCTTATAAAGGCAAGGGCATCAAATATGCCGAAGAAACGATCCGCCGGAAAGCCGGCAAGACCGCCGCGAAAGGTGCGGATAAATAAAGATAATTATATGTCAATCAAACATACCAATTATGTTAACCGGCAGAGACGGCATGCCAAAATCCGAAAAAAAGTCACGGGCACGAAAGTCCGTCCTCGTTTGTCGGTTTTTCGTTCCGCTCGGTATCTTTATCTTCAACTGATTGATGACCAGTCCGGCCGGACTTTGGCCGCGACCACGAGTAAATCCGTCAAAGTTGATGAAAATGGCGATTCAGTAAAAAATAAAACCAGAAAAATCGCCTTGGCTTTTACGGCTGGCGGCCGGCTGGCGGCCAAAGCCAAGGAGTTGAATGTCAACGAAGCGGTTTTTGACCGTGGCGGTTATCGCTACCACGGACGGGTCAAGGCGGCCGCCGAAGGAGCAAGAGCCGGAGGTTTAAAGCTGTAATTTTTAACGGATGTTAAATTAAGCCATATGAACCAAGCAAGCAATCAAAACAATTCTAATCGCGGACCGCAGACCGAAGGAGCGCGCGGGGGGCGGAATTTTTCCGGCCGCGGCGCTAACAAAGGCGGGCGGGACAGGAAAAGAAGGGAAGGCCCCGGCTTCGGCGAAACTGAAGAATTTGAGCAAAGGATTTTGGATATTGCCCGTGTGACCAGGGTGATGGCGGGTGGGAAAAGAATGCGTTTCCGCGCTTGCGTGGCTTTGGGAAATAAAAAAGGCAAGATCGGCATCGGGTTGGCCAAGGGCGCGGATGTAACGATGGCCGTGACTAAAGCCGTCAATCAAGCCAAAAAAGTCATGATTGACGCGCCGATTGTCAAAGACAGCATTCCGCACGAGGTCAGGCAGAAATACGGCGCCGCTAAAATAATCCTGAAACCGGCCGGCAAAGGCCGCGGCGTAATCGCCGGCGGCGTAGTCAGGGTAATCTTGAAATTGGCCGGTTATAATAATGTGATCGGCAAGATTTTGGGCACAAACAACAAGTTGAACAACGCCAAGTGTACTTTGGCGGCCTTGGCCAACCTGAAGAAAAGCGATAAAGCGGAAGGGGTCAATGCGGTCAAGCCGAAAATCATAAAAAATGAAACACCGGCTCAAGGGGCTAAAGCGGAATAAATTC
Source organism: Candidatus Falkowbacteria bacterium CG23_combo_of_CG06-09_8_20_14_all_49_15 (assembly GCA_002771615.1). Taxonomy (GTDB): domain Bacteria; phylum Patescibacteriota; class Patescibacteriia; order Patescibacteriales; family UM-FILTER-48-10; genus UM-FILTER-48-10. The sequence continues at coordinate 8,718 of PCSD01000097.1, read as the reverse complement.
GCGTCCTCTAATTAATTTTTTTTGCGATATGTTAAGCATTAATCAAATTACCGTTTTCCCCCAAGCGCGCCGAAAAAAGAAAAGAGTCGGCCGCGGTAACAGCTCCGGACACGGCACTTACAGCTGTCGGGGTTTGAAAGGGCAGAAAGCGCGAAGCGGGGTAAGCGGTTTGAAAAAAAAGGGCTTGAAACAGGTCTTGCAACGGACGCCGAAAAAACGCGGCTTCAAATCCGCGGCCGCTAAGGCCAAAGCGGTGAATTTATCGGCCATCAGCCGTTTATTCCATGATGGAGAAATAGTTTCTCTCGTGTCTTTACGCGCGAAGAAATTAATCAGCGCGAACGACACCAAAGTGAAAATTCTCGGACAAGGCTTTTTGGGCGCGAGCAAGCTGATTTTCCAGGGTTTATCCATCAGCCGGAGCGCTCAGCAAGAGATAGCCAAAAAATCCGGACAAATCAGATAATTTGAGTTAAGCGCGATTAAAGACAAAATATGCTAAACAAATTGTGGCAAATTTGGAAAGCCAAGGATCTAAGGATGAACATCATTTTTATCCTCGCCATGCTGGTTGTTTTTCGTTTGGCCGCGCACATTCCGATTCCCGGGATTGACGCTTTGGCTTTGCAGAAATTTTTTGCCGATAATCAGATTTTCGGTTTGCTGAATATTTTTTCCGGCGGCGGGATGGAAAATTTTTCCATCGTGATGATGGGCGTGGGGCCTTATATCACTGCTTCCATCATTTTCCAGCTTTTGGCGATGATTGTTCCAAAATTGGAGGAGATGCAGAAGGAAGAAGCCGGCCGGCAAAAAATCAACATGTGGACGCGTTGGCTGACCGTTCCGATGTCTTTTCTCCAGGCTTTCGGAATGATTACGTTGTTGCGCCGCTCCTCCGCGGATATCATCGCGGACGTATCGGTTTTTAATCTGGTCGGCATGCTCATCACGATCACGGCCGGCACGGTCCTTTTGATGTGGATCGGCGAATTGATAACGGAAAAAAAGATCGGCAATGGCATCTCACTCTTGATTTTCGCCGGCATCGTCGCCAGCTTGCCCAGTGTCGTCCAGCGGGTAATCGTTACATATGACCCCAGCCAATTGCTGAAATTGGTCGGTTTCGCGGCCATTGCCGTGATCACCGTCATCGGCGTGGTCACCATTTCCGAAGCCCAGCGGAATATCCCGATCCAATACGCGAAGCAGATCCGGGGCAACCGGATGTTTGGCGGCACCAGCACGCATCTGCCTTTGCGCGTGAATATGGCCGGCGTCATCCCGATCATTTTCGCCATTTCCGTGGTTCTTTTCCCGCAGATGATCGCCCAGTTTTTCCTGCACGCGAAAACCGCCTGGTTGGCGAGCGGCGCGGAATGGGTTTTACGCGCTTTTGCCAATCAATTGTTTTACAGTCTGGCTTATTTTATTCTGGTTTTCGCTTTTACCTATTTTTACACGGAAGTTATTTTTCATCCCGCTCAGATCGCGGAAAATCTTCAGAAGCAGGGTGGTTTTATTCCGGGTATCCGGCCGGGACGCCACACCAGCGAATATCTGGCATACACGACCCATAAAATTATTTTTGTCGGCGCCCTGTTTTTGGGCATAATCGCCATCCTGCCTTTGATTATGCGTTATTTTTACGGCGGTTCGGCCTCGTTGGCGATTGGCGGAACCAGCCTCTTGATTGTGGTGGCGGTCGTGATTGAAACCGTGAAGCAGATTGATTCCCAATTGACTATGCGGGAATACGAAGGCATGTAAGGTATGTAAAGTATAATTATATTTTTTATTCCAAAAGAGCGCCCGGCTCTTTTTTTGTGTTTTTACGAATTTATGTTATAATTTGATTACTTATCCACGCCGCTATTTTTTTAAGCATAAATTTTTTTATATATTTTTTTCCGCTATGGATCCGCTTATTTCCGCCCAAAACATCAATTTTGTCTATAATCCCGGCCAGGACAACGAATTTAAGGCTTTGATTAATATTACTGTGGATATCTATCCGGAAGAATTTGTCATTATTTTCGGTCCTTCCGGGTGCGGGAAGTCAACATTGCTGAATATTTTTGCCGGCCTGGAAAAGCCTATGAACGGCCAATTGCTTATCAAAGGCAAAGATTTTTCGGATATGAAACGGTCGGAGTTCGTCCAGTATCACCGGAAGGATCTGGGTATGATTTTTCAGGCCTACAACCTGATTACCTCTCTGACGGTTTTAGAAAATGTCGCCCTGCCTTTGCTTTTTTTTAACACCAGAAAAAATGATCGTGAACAAAAAGCCATGAATTTGCTGGAAAGATTCGGCATCAAACCCCAAGCATACAAGATTCCCACGGAACTGTCCGGCGGCCAGCAGCAAAGGATCGGCATCGCGCGCGCGATCGTCAATAATCCTGACATTATTCTGGCTGATGAACCGGTCGGAAATTTGGATTCTGTCTCCGCGCGCAATGTGCTGGAAATCATGAATGAATTAAACACCAAGGAAAAGAAAACCGTCATCATGGTCACTCACAATCCGGAAAATTTGGAATATGGCGACCGGATCATTTACATGAAAGACGGAATGATTACCCGCGAGACGATCAATCGGCAGAAGAATCGTAAAAAAGTCGCGGCTAATATGGCGCGGCCGCCTAGCTCGGAAATTGAGAATTTAATGCGCGCTTATCAGGGTCTGACTCCGGAGCAGATCAATGTGCTGATCATGCCGTATAAGGCCAAGCTTTTCGCGCACCATTTTATTACCACCCGTAATCTGGAAGAAACAAGGGTTTTTGAAGATATTTTGCAGAGAAAATTGTTGAACAACATCAATGCGGAAGAATTCCAGAAGTTGCTGAATTTGCCGGAAAGCCAGGGTGGCGTCGGTTTTGACGCCCGGACCGCGGAAAAAGTCAGCCGGCGGATCAATCGGGCCATCCGTTTGGCGTATTTTATTTATCGTCATGCCCATCAGCGCAAGGACGAAAGCGGCCAGCATCCGGAGCTGACGCTTGATGAAAAAGCGGAAAAGGCCGCGGAGTATCTTTTAAAAACTTGTTATTACCGATTCGCCGGCCATTTGCCGGAAATGGCTGTTTTACGCTTGCGCCAGGCCGTCCGCGACCGCCTGAAAGCGGCTATCAATAAGAATGATTTTTATCGGGCCCTGGATCTGCCCTTCAAGGACGGGGGTATTGGTTTAAACAGCAAAACGGCCCGTTCCATGACCGAGGAGTTGGAGCTGGTGCTGGTGCTTGGCTACGGCGTGGCGCAGGGAGTGAATTTGGCCGAGCCTTTTTCCGCCCAAAGCCTGCCGTCTCTGGGGAAAAAGACAGAGTCGGAAGCCGGCAACGAAGATATTTTTGCCGCCTTGAAATCAGTTGGCTCGTCGTCCGCTGATCCGGCCGTTAACGGGCCCGCTCCCCGGGAAGTGGCAGAAATACTTGTCCATCCGGAAGAAAAAAAGATTGATCCGGTTGCGCAAGATCCGATGTCCAGCGATGCCGGAGCAAGTCTGGCGCCGGCTCTGGCCAGTCCGGACGCTTCAGCTACGGCCGCGCCGGTTAAACCCGGCCCGACGGACAAAACTTAATTTTTTTCCGGCCAAGATTATTCAAATCTTATTAATATTGTATTATTAAGCGCAAAAATCAGATAATTTTATGCTGGTGATAGATATTTTTCGCCTATCAACGCGGATGTTCCGCACAAATCGCCTGCGGACATTGTTGACCATTTTGGGCATCAGCGTGGGGATCGGCACCATTCTTTTTTTAGTTTCGTTCGGCTATGGCCTCCAGCTTTTGATTTTGAACCAGATCACGACTTCGGACGCCCTGCTTTCTTTGGACGTCAGCACCGCCGATGCTACGGCTTTGCCTTTGGATAAAGCCGCTTTGGAAAAGATCCAAAGCGTGCCGTTCGTGGAAAAAATCAGTCCGGTGCTAACCGCGCGCACACAGATGGTGGTCAACGGGATTTCTTCCGAAGTCAACACGAATTTTGTCCGGAGCGATTTTTTCGCCTTGGACGGGATAACTCCGTCCGTTGGCGAATTGTTCACGGACGAAGCGGCCGAGCAGGGGAAAATCGTCATTTCTTCCAACGCTTTGGCTTTGTTTAATATTGACGAGAAAAAAGTCGCGGAGGTGTCTGATATTAAATTGTTGGTTTATGATTTGACTCATGACAGCGGTTTGGAATATACCGAACTGGCCGGCCCTTTTCGCTTGTCCGGTGTTATCAATGAAGAAAGCTCAAGCTATCTTTATCTTTCCGCCAGCACTTTGCCGCCGGCCGATAATTATTCTTATAGCCGGGTCAAGGTCAAAGTGGATGAGGAAAAGAATCTGAACGCGGTGCGCGAAGCGATCATCAGCCAGGGCTACATCGTGAGCGCCTTGTCGGATATTATTGAGCAGGCCAACCAGATTTTCCGCGTGGTCCAAATCGTGCTCGGCCTTTTCGGCATCGTGGCCCTGATCGTGTCCGCGATCGGCATGTTCAACACCATGACTATCGCTCTTTTGGAAAGAACGCAGGAGATCGGCATCATGAAAGCGCTGGGCGCGGCCAATGCGGACATTTGGAACATGTTTTTGGGCGAGTCCGTGATCATCGGTTTTTTTGGCGGCCTGGGCGGAGTGCTGATCGGTCTGGCCGCGGGCGAGGCTTTTAATTACGGCATAAATTTGCTGGCGGGCGTGATGGGCGGCGTGAAAATTGACCTTTTTGCCACGCCTTATTGGTTCGTGCTTTTTATTATGATCTTTTCCACTTTTGTCGGCTTTGCGACCGGCGTTTATCCGGCCAGCCGGGCGGCCAAAATAAATTGCTTGGATGCCTTGCGGTATAAATAGGTCAAGCATTTTTTTATTTATCATTTGTTCGGACAAATTTATTAAAAATTTTGCGTAAAATAGAAAATAAGAAAAATAAGAATAAAAAGAGAAATATGAAAAATAATATCCAATAAACTTTGGCGTTCCTCTTATAATCAAAAATTGTCCAGATAATTATTAATTTTGCAATAAAAAATATGAGTAATGTATCATACTATATACATCAATTAGCAAACAATAAAAAATTTAATGACGCTAAAATTGGCGATAAAGTCAAACCATCCCGCGCGCAATCAGTTATAAGCCTAAATGCTGAACGCGCCAAGCGAGATCTGCCTCCGGTGAAAAATCTTGATCAAATTACTGTCCGCAATGAGGTGGCAAAAATTTTCGGCAGTGGAAAATATATCAGTAAAGAAGCGAAAATCAAGGCTCTGGTTGAACGGTTCGGCTTAAGCACGGAGAAAGCCAAGCAAGTGGCCGAAATCGTCAATGGCCAACGTTTGTCCTTGGATCAGGTCAGGGAATTTGCCCGGAAAAAATTGGGCATTACGGACATAAAGTCTTTTTTAAAAAGAGAAGATGTCAAAGAGGCGATGCGGACCGGGAAATTGGACCCTGTTAAAAAAAGATTTGAGCGGCAAGCGAAAATTAATATTCTGCAGACCATTATCAGCCGGGAAAGAGAGGAAGGTTCGGCGGTCAGCCGTTATGGGACATATAACCAGCATGATGAGGCGGTTTTTTATAAGAAAAGCCAGGCCACAGTATCAAGTGCCCAGAGTGCCGCCCGCGGTCCGTCAGTGTCTATCAATTCTCATCAATCCTCGCCGGCCGTTAATCCAGCTGTCCAGCCGTCTGGACGGGCCGCGATCAATAATCCCTCCGCGCCCGGATCTTTGCTTAATCGGAGTAATTTGTCTAATATTGGCCGTTAATTTTTTTATATGATTACCATTAAAAATAAACAAGAGATTGCCGTTTTACGCCGGGGAGGAAAAAAATTAGCCATGGTGATGGAGAAATTGAAAAGTTTGTGTCGGCCCGGCGCCAGCACGGCCGAATTGGAAGATTGCGCGGTTGGGGAAATCAGAAAAATCGGCGGTCGTCCATCTTTTTTACAATACCGTTCCCGCCACGAAACTAACGCCTATCCCACGGCTTTGTGCGTTTCCATCAATGAAGAAATTGTGCACGCCCCTGCTTTGCCCGCGCGAATTTTGCGCGCCGGCGATATTGTCGGCCTGGATATCGGCATGGAGTACCCTTGGGCAGACGGGCAGAGCGGATTATACACGGATATGGCCGCGACCGTGCCGGTTGGCCAAGTGAGCGAAGAAGCGAAAAAATTGATCGCCCTGACGGAAAAATCTTTGCGTGCGGCCATCGCCGTTGCCCGTCCCGGCGCTTGGCTTTTTGATATTGGCCGGGCCGTGGAAAAAACCGTGGCCGGTTCCGGTTTTTCCATTGTGCGCGATTTAGTCGGGCATGGCGTCGGCTATGCCGTGCACGAAGAGCCGAATGTGCCAAATTATGTTCCGCGGGAGAAGAATTTTTTTAATCTTAGGTTAAAATCTGGCATGGTGCTCGCTTTGGAGCCGATGATCAATGCCGGCGGTCCGGAAATCACCCTCGCGGCGGACGGTTTTACGATCCGCACGGCGGATGGCCGGCTGAGCGCGCATTTTGAGCACACCATCGCTTTGACCGCGGACGTTTGCCGGGTGATAACATCTTTATAATATGGCAAAAATCGTTTTGGGTCTTGATTGGGGGGAAAAGCATCTGGGTTTGGCGATCGGCGACTTGGAAAACCGGCTGGCTACGCCCTTGGGCGCGGTCCAGTCCAGAATGGAATTGGCTAAAATTATTCAGCAAGAAAAGCCCGGTTTGATTGTGATTGGCGTTCCGGCCAATCTGGCGGACGGCCGATTTTCCGCGTCTGATTCGTACCGATCTTTTTTTTCGTGGCTGAAAGATATTTTTTCCGGGCCGGTGGAAAAAATTGATGAAAGACTGACCAGTCGCGCCGCGAGCGCGCTTTTTTTGTCCGCCCAGACGAAAAGCCGGAAAAATCACGCCACGGCCGCGATGCTCATCCTGCAGACATATTTTGACCGCCCTTCCCGGACGTCATGATAATCGGAAAAATATCATGGAAGAAACATATTTGACTAAAATTATAGTTTTATCAAAAGAGGTCTATCGGGAAGCGGACGCGCGGGTGAGCGCCTATAGTTTGGACCGCGGCCGGATGAATCTGGTGGTCCGCGGTGCCTTGAAGCCGGCTTCAAAATTGTCCGGCCACCTTGAACCTTTGAACGAGGCGGAGGTGATGGTGATCCGCGGCCGGCGCTTTGATTATGTCGGCGGCGCCAGAAATTTCCTGGCCGGCCGTTTCATCAGGACCAGCCTGGAAAAAACCCGTCGTGCCTGGACAGCGCTTTATCTTCTTGATAGAGCCGTGGCGCGGGAAGAGCCGGACCGGGAAATTTATTTTTTACTCAAAGATTTTCTTAGCCGCCTGGAAAAAGGGGCGGTCGCCGAGGCGGATTTTTGGCTGAATGCTTTTATTTGGAAATTGTCCGCGCGCCTGGGTTTTACGCCGGAACTTGAAGTTTGCCTACAATGCGGGCGAAATGTCCGGGCGGGGAAGGTTTTTTTTCGGCCGGCCGCGGGCGGTTTGGTTTGCGCCGCCTGCCATACCCCGGCGGATTTGGCCTGCCCGACGCCCCTGGCGGCTTGGCTGAAGGAGATTATTTTCCGGCCCGGGCAGGAGATAAATTACGCTTTGCCGCCCGACGGTTTTTTCCCGGCCTTGCAAAAAATAAATCGCGCTTTTATCAAGCACCATTTGGCGATTGACTTTTTTTGATTTTATTGCTTAAATAATAACAAATTAGCACATTAAATTTTTGGCAGGGGGAAATATCAATATTTCACAAAGGAGGAACAGTGATGGAAAAAGAGGTGGCCAGAATCAAAAGCAAAAGATCAATAACCTGGAAAATAAAAGGCGATGATCGCTTATCAATCCATTTTATTGATCCAGTCTCTGAAAAACTGGACAAAAAATTAAAGCACGCAGAAATTTTTTATCCGGATATTCAGGATTTTTTTTCTCAGTTCATTTGGTACAGCTGCCCGCTCTATAACATTTGCCTAACCACGACCATTGCCCAGCATTGGGCAAAGTATTTCCTCTGCTTGGATTGCGATTTCCTGCGCAATTGGCGGGATGATCTTTTCCCCGGTAATTTTTATGACCAATTAGTGGCTGAAGTTGGACGTTTTCGTTATATCAATTCAGCCGCGGAAAAAGGGGAGATAAAAATTTTCCAAGTTTGCGTTGAGTATGCGGTGGAGAAAATTTCCGGCCAGCCGCATAAGATTAAATACGGCGATCAGGAGTATTATTTCAAAAAGCCGTATAATATCAACGAATTTGGTAGCGATAATCTAAGCAAGATTATTGCCAAATACTGTCGTCCAACAGTCCATGGCTCAAAAAAACGCCCTCACATCCAAAAAAATTCAAGCCCGCCGTCGCTTATGCCAGCTCAAATGATCCATCGGCAATCCTGCCAATCATTGCAGGGTCGGTATATTATTGAAATCAACGGCGATCGGATAATGATTCCGGAAATGGACGAGGCGGCCGCCAAAAGCAGATACAACAGTTGGCGGAAAAATATTACCAACTCTGCTATCAATCTTTTCAGGCTGGAAAATCGGGAATTAGTAGAAATTCCCGCCTAATAATATTTTACGGTTTTGCGTGGTACGCAAAGCCGTAGTCTTTTCTCATTGAAAGATGAGCCTGAACTGGCGAGGCCAGATCAGTTATCTACTCCATAAGTTTTTAAATAATATTTGTTTT
>PCSD01000006.1 GCA_002771615.1 Candidatus Falkowbacteria bacterium CG23_combo_of_CG06-09_8_20_14_all_49_15 | reverse complement strand
TAAGCGCTTTTTAAATTAATCCACTAATATTAAACATTGAAAGTGTTGCGTTAGATTCTGGAAACCAACTATTCTAAAAAAAATTAATTGCTATTTTTCTCTATTTTAAAATTTCATTTTTATCAACTTGGCTATTTTTTTATCCACAACTTTATATTTTCTTTTCCCCTATAAACTATAATTTAAGAAAAAATATTTACTTAATTTATTTTTCTTATTTTTCTTCATTTTCTCCCGACCAGGATATAATTTTCGCAACAAAAAAAATCCTGCCCAGCAAGACTTTTCCGATTTATTTGGCCATTTTTTCTATCTCTTGAGCCAGCCGAAAGTATTTTCCAGGATTCTCATGATCAGTTGGAAAATTGATTCTTTCTGTTTGGGCGTCATAAAGGTGTGGACATTGGACAAAGAAACATTGCCGCCGGAATCCATTGATTCCACCCGGAAGCTATAGACCAATCCGGGTTTGAATTTCGTGATCAGGGCAACATGATCTTTGACATATTCCGGCCTGGACTCCGTGCTCTCCATCTCTTCCAGATCGCCCGCGGTTACGCCGGTTTGGTAATAGACCTTGGTGGTGGCCGGTTCGTTCGTCTGCCAGGAAATGATGGTCTGGATCCGGGATTGCTGATCAACGAAAATCGTCGCGTCCGCCTGGATGCGGCTGATCTGCGGCGGCAAATCATCTTCGCTGGTCGCGAAACGGGCGATTATTTCCCGCGCCACATTGCCGGCTTCATCCTGGCTGATCAATTCCAGATCATATTTTACGCCTTCTTTCAATTCATTGATCGTCAGCTCATGGATGACGGACAGATTATTGTCTTTCAAAGTTTTAGACTCGTTCACTGCCAATTCATTGCCGCGGTAGGGCGCGAAAGTGATCGCGCTGTCCGCTTCCTTGTTGGTCACCCATTTGACGGTCACGGTCTGCTGGTCAATGATCTGCGGGAAAAAACTGGTGATTTCCAGGGCGGACAAGCGGGTGCGGAAAATGAAATCGCGCGACACGGCCGCCTGCCCCACGCGAGGCGCGCTGCGGATCTGATAATGGTAATTCGTGTCCGGCTCCAGATTGAAAATCCGGACTTCGTGGTCAAGAACAAAGGTGTTCGCGCTCCCCACTACCATCTGATACGGTTCTTTGGTTGTCGGCGCGTAGCGCGTTTCCGGCGCCAGTGCCACTTGAGAATTTGTCTCCTTATTGGTTGACCAATAGATCACCACGCTGTTGGCGGATGTTTCCACGCGCGGTTCGCCGGATAAAAGCGGCGCCGGCAAAAGATTGGCCAGCTGGCTCAAAGTCGTATATTGCAAAGACACCAAATCGCCTACCATATTAAGGGACAATTGCCCGGAAAACTGGTTTAACAATTCGGCCAGGCGGGCGGACGCTCTTTGCACCAATTCCGCCGGGTCCTCGGTTTCAGCCGTTTCCGGACGGGTTTCTTCTTCAATCGCGCTCTCTTCGCCCGTCTCGGCCGTGGCCGCGGCCAGATTTTCCGATTTTCCCACATTGCCGCTCCCGTCGCTGGACAGAGCCCGCGCTTGATAAACAGAAGCCGGCGTCAAATTTTTCACGGTGATCTGGTGCTTGGTGTTGCTTGCCCAAGAGCCGACTGTCTCGCCATAGCTGTTGCTTAAGCCATATTCAATGAAGCTGGTGGCCGGCTCGTCCGTTTCCCAGCTGAAAGTCAAAGAATCGGCGCTCTTGGCTGTCAGCGCGAAATTCGTGATAGCCGGCGCGATCTTGTCATTCTTGTCAATGATGATGACTCCGCCGCCGCCGGCCGAACTCGGCGCGGGCGGGGCTTCAGCCGGCGCGGCCGCGGCGACGCACGATCTGATGCTTGAATCTATGCTCAAGCCGCCGTTCACCCGCCGTGATTTCACGCGGTAATAATAGGTACCGGCCGTTAAACCGTTCACTTCCACACTGTGATTGGTGCCGGCCAGCGCGCTGGTCCCCTGCTCTTTGCTGTTGGCTAAACCGCTATCTTGGCTGTATTCCACAAACGCGTCCGCGAGCACGTCTGTCGTCCAGCTGACCGTCATTTTTTCCACGCCGCCGCCGCAAGCCACGGCACTGATGACCGGCCCGTCAAATTCATGGTGGACATTTTCAAAAATGACATAATTATCGCTTTCCAAAACCGCGCTCAGCGGCCAAAGCGGCCAA
>PCSD01000117.1 GCA_002771615.1 Candidatus Falkowbacteria bacterium CG23_combo_of_CG06-09_8_20_14_all_49_15 | reverse complement strand
TCTTTATTGTCGGTCATTTGCCATAAATTACTTTTCTCTTGCGCTCGCGCTTTTTCCAAACCGGATACGGACAAGAGCGCGGCTAAACAAATTATGGATAAAAACAAGCCGCCTGCTAATTGAAAAAACTTCCTCTTCATAAAATTGTTTTTATGTTATAATAATTAGAAAACCGGACTATCTTTATTATAATTAATTATGGCGAAAAATACAATATGCCCTTAGCCGCGAAAATCGCCTGGAATACAGCAGTCCAAATTGCCGGCAAAGCCGTTTCCACCCTGCTGGGGCTGGCCGCCATCGCCATGATCACCCGTTCCCTCGGCCAGACCGCCTATGGCGAATACACCACGATCATCGCCTTTCTCTCTTCTTTCGCCGTTATTGCCGACCTGGGCCTGACCCTGGTGACTGTGCGCCTGATTTCGCCGGCCGGCGCGGATGAGAAAAAAATCCTTTCCGCCCTGTTCGGCCTCCGGCTCGCGAGCGCCGTTTTATTTTTAGGCTTAGCGCCCCTCGGCCTCTGGTTCTTCCCGTACGGCGCGGACATCAAGATCGGCAGCCTGATCGTCTGGCCGTCCTTCCTATTCATCGCCCTGAGCCAGATCCTGATCGGGCTCTTCCAGAAATATCTGCGCATGGCCCAAGCGGCGCTGGCGGAAATCATCGGCCGCCTGGTCCTGATCGCGGCGGTCTTTTTGGCCATCCGCGCCGGTGGCGGGCTGTTCGGCATCCTGGCCGCGACCGCCGCCGCTTCGGCCGCCCACTTCGCCGGCCTGTATCTGATGGGCCGGCGGCTGGCCGCGTTCGGCCTGTCTTTTGACCGGAATATCTGGCGCGAGGCAATCCGCTTGTCCTGGCCGCTCGCCCTAACCATCGCCTTGAACCTGATCTATCTGCGCGCGGACATCCTCCTGCTTTCCCTGCTCAAAAGACCGAGTCAGATCGGCTTGATCGCCGAAGTCGGCCTGTACGGCGCCGCCTACCGCTTGATTGACGTGGTCATCACCGTGCCTTTCATGATCGCCGGGCTGGTCCTGCCGGTCCTGGCCGCCGCCTGGGCGGCCGGCCACAAAGAAAGATTTTTCTACGCCTTGAAACAAGCCCATAATGGCGCGGTATTCCTGGCTGTGCCGCTCGTTGTCGGCACCATCATGCTGTCCGACGATATTGTCAGGCTGATTGCCGGGCCGGATTTCACGGCCGCGGCGCCAATCCTCCGAATTCTGATCCTGGCGGCTGGCTTCATTTATCTTGGCGCCCTGCCCGCCCACGCGATCATCGCCCTGGATCGGCAGAAAAAAATCATTGCCGCCTACGGTTTCACCGCCGCCACCGCCCTGGCCGGCTACTTGATCTTCATCCCGCTCTACGGCTATTACGGCGCCGCCTGGGTAACCGTTTATTCCGAAGCGGCCATGGCCGCGGCCAACATCCTGATCGCGAAAAAATATTCCGGCTGGCGGCCGGACTGGCTGGCCTCGTTCAAATCCCTGCTGGCGGCCGGCGCTTTGGCTCTTGTCCTGGCCGCGTTCGCCCGCAGCGGCCTCATCCTGAAAATCGCGGCCGGCACCCTGGCCTATGCGGCCGTCTTTTATCTGATTGCCGGCCAGACCAGAAAGGACTGGCTCGCGCTTTGGTTTAAAAAAGAAAAATGATCGGCCAACGCCGGACTGAAGGCTAATTTTCCCAATCTGCTGTCTAGGCGGCTTTTATAAAAGCCGTGTGTCTAAATTATTAAAAGTATGCCGAATAACCTGTTGCTCATCAATTCAGCCCCGGAAACGGATTGTTTCTTTAATGATCTGTCCGCGGCTATCCTGTCGGCGCAAGAAGTGAAATTCACGCTCGGCGGAAAAAAAACGGGGACGCAAAAAAAACTCCGGCTATTCGGTCCGGGCCTCGTTCCGGATCCGGACAGCGGAAAAATTCCCGCCAGGCAAAAATTGCTCTTTTGGCTCTGCCTGCCGGCCAACCTGCTGGCTCTGGCCTGGCAAATATTTTTTTTCCGCTGGCGCTACCCAATCAAAAATATCCTGGCCTGGCAACTCCGGGAAAAAATCCTTCTGGGCTTGCTTGGCCGGACTTTGAGACTGTCAACGACTTGGTGCCTGCATCCGGACTGGCCGGAAAACGGCCTGGGGCGCGTTGAAAAACGGCTGATTATTTCTTTAAGCCAAAAGGTAAAAATGATCTATTTTACCGAAGAAACCGCCAATAAAGCTTTGACTTTCGGCTACCCGGATAAAAATCTTTGCTCCGCCCCTTTCGCCGCTGACGGCGGGCGTGAACTGAGCCAACAAACGATTTTTAATTCCCTGGCGCAAGGCGAAAAAACCTTGGAACGGAAAAAATTCTTTACTATCGGTCTCGCGCCTTTGTCGCCCCGCTTGGAAAAAACCGACGTTCTTTTCCAAGCGGTCGCCCTCTGCCAGGCCATGATCGCCCGCTGTCAGATTATCGTGGCCGGAGACGGCGGCGAGGGCAAGACGCGGCGGCAATGGCTGGCAAAAAAAATCGGCCTGGAAAGCCTGGTCTGGTTCGTGGGCGAAACCGGCCGCCGGCGCAAATGGCTCCCCGGCTTTGATCTTTATTTTCCGCTCAGCCCCGCACCCGGATTTAATGACTTGCATTGGACAGCCGCCGCCCTGCTGGCCGGCGCGCCGGCGCTGGCGGTGGAAAATTCCGGCTTCAACTCCTTGATCAAGCCCGGTTTGACCGGCTGGCTGGTCAAAAGCGCGCGCGCCGAAGAATTGGCCCAAGCCATCAAGCAAGCGGCGGCCGACCGGCGCCGGCGGCCGGAAATCAGCCGGCAAACCGCGCAAGCCGCCCGGGAAATTTTTGCTCTGGAAAAAAGCGCGGCCGAAGTCAAAAATATTTGCGCGACTCCGATCAAACTGTGATTTTTTGGCCAACGGCCAAAAAAGTATTAACCGTTTTTTCCGGCCCAAAACCGGCTAACTAAAAACTTATGATCAAATTGATTGTTCCTGATAATTTGGCCGCGAAACGCCTGGATGTCGCGCTCGCGACTATTCTGCCCGGGCACTCTCGCGCTCAGGCGCAAAAACTGATTAAACAGGGTTTTGTATCATTGAATGATCGCAAAGCAGCCGCGTCTTGCCGCCTGCGCGCCGGCGACCTTCTGGTTTACTCTCTGGCCGGGACAGAGGCGGAAAAAATCAATCATCCGGCGCCAGATCTGCCCGTGCTGGACGCCACCGCTGATTATATCATCATTAACAAGCCGGCCGGGCTGGTCATGCACGGTCCGGAAGCGCACGGAGCCGCGACCGCGGCCGATATTCTGAAAAAAAAATTCCCGGAAATCGCTCGGGTCGGCGACGACCCGGCCCGGCCGGGCATCGTCCATCGCCTGGACAAAGAAGTTAGCGGCTTGGTGGTCGTTGCCCGGCGTGCGGAAATATTTGATTATCTGAAAAAGCAATTCCAAGAGCGGCAGGTGCGCAAAGAATACCTCGGCCTGGTGCACGGGAACATCGCGAAAGACGAAGGGGAAATCTCCTTCCCGCTCGCGCGGGCACGGACACGGGGAAAAATCGCCGCCCGGCCGGAAAGCGGCCAAAGCCAGACCGCGGCCAACCGCCCGGCCCGCACCTCTTTCACGGTGGAAAAAAAGTATTATCATTATACCCTGCTGAAAATCATCATCCGGACCGGCCGGACGCACCAGATCCGCGCCCATCTCGCCGCTTTCGGCCATCCGCTTTTGGGCGACGATCTTTACGGCACGGCCAGGACACGGCGCCTGAACAAAAAAATCGGCCTCTCAAGAGTTTTTTTGGTTTCACAACGGCTCGCTTTCCAAATCAAAGAAAATGACTGGCGAGAGTATCAAATCAGCCTGCCGCCGGAACTGGCCGACTGCCTGAAAAAATTAAAACCGAAGCCGGATAAGACCGGATGATCATTAAACTCGCTGCCGATAAAATTATGGGAAATTCAAAAAAAATTATTGAATAGCAAATATCGGATATTGATTGGATATTGCCCGTTGAATATTGAATGTTTTTAAAAGCTATCTGGAAAATAAGCTTTGACGCAATTTTTCATTAGGCATATTCATTAAGTACTGACGAAATCGCCTCAAGCATCATTCAAATCATTCCAAAAAAATCGGACTTCCTGGGCGGAGTCCGATTTTTTTATATATCACTGTCAGAAAAAATTCTTAATGGCGGAAGGAGCCGCGGCCATTGCTGGAACGGCGCGGTCCGTTGAAACGGTCAGGCCGGCGCGGTCCGTTGAAACGGTCGCCGATCGGGCCCTTGGATTTGCCTTTTTCCTGCGCCCAAAGCGCTTCGTTCTCCGGCAAGCCGAGCATGGTCAAGTTCACCCGCCCTTGCTCGTCAATTTCTTTGACCTTGACCGTTACCACATCACCCAGGGCAAGGAAATCATCAGGCTTTTCCACGCGATAAGGGGCCAGCTGGGAAACATGGACCATGCCGTCACGGTTAGGCAAAATTTCCACGAACGCGCCGAAATCAAGGATCCGCACGACTTTACCGGTGAAGGTCTCCCCCACTTCCACTTCGCGCACGATATCGTTCACCCATTTCACGGCTTGCGCCGCTTTGGCCGCGTCCGTGCCGCAGACCATCACCAGGCCATCATCTTCAATGTCAATGGTCACGCCGGTCTGAGCCACGATTTCGTTGATCACTTTGCCGCCCGGACCGATCACTTCGCGGATCTTCTCCGGATTGATATAAAAACTCGTGATCCGCGGAGCGTACGGAGAAAGATCCGGCCGCGGCGCGCTGATCGCCCGATTCATCTCGGCCAAAATCTCCAAACGGGCCTTTTTGCCCTGCGCCAAGGTTTTTTCAATAATCTCTTTGGTTAAGCCGGCGGTTTTCGTATCCAGCTGGATAGCCGTGATCCCATCCGCGGTGCCGGCGATCTTGAAGTCCATGCCGCCCGGACCATCTTCCAAATCCTGCAAATCAGTCAATATTTCATATTGGCTCAAATCTTCATTGGAAGCCAAACCCATCGCGATGCCGGCCACGGCTTTCTTGATCGGTACGCCGGCATCCATCAGGGCCAAGGACGATCCACAAGTGGAAGCCATGGAAGAAGAACCGTTGGAACTCAAAGTTTCTGAAACAACGCGGATCACATAAGGAAAATCCTCTTTGGCCGGCAAAACCGGCAACAAGGCTTTTTCCGCCAAGGCGCCATGGCCGATTTCCCGCCGTCCGGCGCTACGCAAAGGCTTGGCTTCAGCCGTGGCATAGGGCGGAAAATTATAATGGTGCATATACCTTTTTTCCCCTGTCCCCTCAATGCCTTCCAGAGCCTGGGCCAAACCCGGACCGGCCAATGTGGCAATGGACAAGACTTGCGTCTCTCCGCGCTGGAAAAGTCCGGAACCGTGATTGCGCGGTAAGACGCCGGCGATCGCCGCCAAGGGACGAAGGCCATCCAGGGGACGGCCATCCACGCGGCGCTTTTCCGCCAGGATCGCGCGCGTCACTTCCGCTTCCACCATCGCTTCCACCAATTCCTTCACGGCCACTTCCCGCAAAGACCGGCCGATGCCCTGACCGCGCAGAAAGGCTTCAAAATTTTCTTTGATGGCGGCAACCGCGGCTTTCCGTTCGCCCTTGGTATAATAAACTTGGTCAAACAAAGTTTTCGCGATGTTATCTTTGAGCCAATTGGCCGCCGAAACCAACACTTTTTCTTTTTCTGCTTGCGCCTGCCGTTCAGATTCGTCGGATGGCGTTTTGTCTTTAACAACTTTGGCCTTGATCGCGATTTCTTTCTTAGCCTGATTAATAAAATCAATAAGGGGGGATAAAGCGGCTTGAGCGGCAGTAATCGCCGCGTACACATCTTCTTCTTTCATTTCACGCGCGCCGGCTTCAATCATAATGACTTTTTCTCCGGTGCCGGCCACAATCAGATCCAAATCGCTTTCCAAGCGCTCTTCATAAGTGGGATTGAAAATCAATTGGCCGTTCTTCCGGCCGACTCGGACGCCGCTGATCGGGCCGCGCCACTCAACCGGCGAGAAAGCCAAAGCGGCCGAAGCCGCGATCAAAGCGACGATATCATGATCGTTCTGATGATCCGCGGACAGAACAGTCATGGTGACTTGCACGTCCCGGCGCGAAGACTGGTTGAAAAAAGGACGAATGGCGCGATCAATCATCCGTCCGGTGAGGACCGCTTCGTCGGACGGACGGCCTTCGCGTTTGATCCAGCGCGAACCTTTGATGATGCCGGCGGCGTAAAAACGCTCTTCAAAATCCACCATCAGCGGAAAAAAATCAATGCCTTCCCGCTCTTTCTGTTCTTCCACGACCGCGGCCAAAACCACGGTATCGCCGTATTGGACGGTGACCGCGGCATCCGCCTGCCGGGCCAAAAGGCCGGTTTTAATGGTGAGAGGGCGGCCAAGCCACTCCCGGGTAAAAATCTTTTCCATATTCTTTTTTGGTTATGATTGCCAAAAAGACATCCAGTCCAAAAATAAAAAAATGATGGACCGAGGCCGATAAAAAATTTTTGTTGATTGCGGGATAAATTTCCTCCGCGCCAAAAAAATTTTTCGTCTCGGGAAAATCTTGTCGGCAAGCGATTGGCCGCCAGATTAAAGGACTATGAGCGGCCACTCACAGTACTGGATATCCGGCGGCCAAATTAATTAATATTAGTATTTTAAATTACTAAGAAAGTCAGTCTTCCGAGGAACAAATGAATTCCGCTCAAGACCAAAAAAGTTCAGGATGATTTCAGTAAAAAACGGCGGCTTTCACTAAGATTAATGAAATCGTCAGCTTCTTCAATCAAATGGCTGGAAGTCGTCTGCCGGAAAGCGATAATCTCCACTAAGGTCCCCTTGGTATTCTGTAAATAACTTAAAAGGGGCAAAAAATCCCCGTCGCCGGTCACCAGCACGATGACGTCCAGTTTGTCCGCCAGCCGGATCGCATCCATGGCGATGCCGACATCCCAATCCGCTTTTTTCGCGCCACCGGCAAAAACCTGCAAATCTTTCATCTTAACTTCAAAGCCTTGCTCGTGCAAGGCTTCAAAAAAATGGCTCTCTTCTTGGGTTTCGGTCCGGATCGCGTACGCGATGGCGCGCACCAATTTGCGTCCCGCCACGGCCGACTTTAAAACTTCCTTGAAATTAACGCGCCGGTGGTAAAGATTCTTGGCGCTATGGTACATGTTGGAAACATCAACCAGCACGCCAACCCGTTGCTCCTTGTGTTTGAACATAATATTATAATTATTTTTCCTCCTTGGCGGGCGCGGCCTCGGGCGCGACCTCTTCTTCTTCCGCGGGCATCATCTCCTTGGCGTTCAACTGCTCTTCCAAACGCTTTTTTTCTTCCTCCTCTTCAATCATTTTTTTGGCGATTTTCAATTTCAACTTTTTGGCCAGTTCGTAAAAAGCGTTCTCATCCTCCTTTTGCAGATACTTGAGCAGACGGCGCCGTTCGCTGACTTTTTTTAGCAAGCCGCGGCGAGAAGAATAGTCCTGCTTGTGCATTTTCAGATGCTCGGCCAATTCCTGGATTTCGTAAGACAAAATGGCGATCTGCACTTGGGGCGAACCGGTGTCACTCTCATGCACCCGGAATTTTTGAATGATTTTCTGCTTGATGTTTTTGTCCAACATGGCAAGTGATATCCCCCGCAAAAAAAATAATCCTTATGCAGTCAAGGCCTTATTTATTCAGGCGAGTGGCAATTAAAAATAATATGCGCTTAAGATAACATAAATATTTTAAAATATCAAGAGCGGCCGGCATATTTTTTCCGCTCCCTTTCCCAAGCCGCTCCGGTAATGAAAAAAAACCGCGAAATATGGGGCAAATAAGCCATTTTCCGCCCGGCAGGCTTTGACAAAGAACTTTTTTTCGTGTTATCTTGATAATAATCCAAGGCGATACGATGCTTTGCTGAAGGGCGTGGGCAATATCCTGGCCAGCTGACAGCCTGACTGGGAATTAGCCAAAAAGATGATGCGGCGGACACGGCGGTCCGGAAGCGCTCGCGCTGGTCGTGCCCATAGCTCAACTGGATAGAGCAACAGCCTTCTAAGCTGTAGGTTCCAGGTTCAAGCCCTGGTGGGCACACTATTGAAAGTTATTATATAAAAAGCGCGCAAATAATAATTCCTTTTACAAAATAATATGGCAGTGCTAATTGTTTTTTTGTTTTTGCTTATCGTCTGGACGGTTTTTATCACGGTGCAATTCTATAACATCACTTTCCGCGGTTTTGCGCCGTTCATTTCTTCCGAGGGGCAAACTATCCAAGCGATCATGCAGACTCTCAAGGAGATGCCGATCCGGCCGGACGCGCAAGTCTTTGAGCTGGGTTGCGGGCAAGCCGGTTTCCTGCGGGCGTTTGAGGACATTTATCCGGCGGCGCGCCTCATGGGCGTGGAATACAGCCTGCTTCCGCTTTTACTGGCCAAATTCCAGACCAGTCTGAAAAAAAGCCGGATTAGCTTCCGCCGGGAAAATCTTTTCCACACTGATCTGCGCGCGGCCGATATCATTTACTGCTACCTGAATGATACGATGATGGAAAAACTGAAAGAAAAATTCCAGGCCGAATGCCGGCCGGGGACATTGATTATCTCCAACACCTTCAGCTTGCCCGGCTGGCCGGCCAAAAAAGTGATTCCGCCCATCGGCTGGATGAAAGGAAAAATATATTTTTACGAAGTGGGAGCCTGACCATCGCTGGCGTTTGCCTTTCATTGATCGGGCATTTCCGCCACAAAAAAATGCAGTGGGGTGGCCATCGTTCAACGGCAGGACAGCGGGTTGTGGTCCCGCTAACGAGGGTTCAACTCCCTCTGGCCACCCCTTTGCATTTTTAGCGGATATGATCGCCCCGCTAACGAGGGTTCAACTCCCTCTGGCCACCCACTGAGTGAGTATTACTCGCTAAAAGCATCCCTTCAAAGGATGCTTTTAGCTTATATTGAAGTTTGGCAAGTACCCATTTCTTCAGACACTTTTGTTCAGTTCGTCGACTTTTAAGGCGGCGAGCTGATGGAATTGTCCGGGGCTCATTTTTAAGCTCGAATG
>PCSD01000049.1 GCA_002771615.1 Candidatus Falkowbacteria bacterium CG23_combo_of_CG06-09_8_20_14_all_49_15 | reverse complement strand
AAAATACTAACTAAGTATTAGCGGTGCTATACAAGCCCCTTAAATTATTATTGTTATTCATATAATACCGCGGACGAATTCAGTCCGGCCTGACGCGAAAAACTGCTTGGTAGAAAATTACAGAATAATTTAAAAGAGGTTCGGCAATGAAATTTTGCTTGTCTAGAAAAAAATAAGAGCCTGAAGAATTGAAAAGTTGATCAGTGGTTTGCGGTTGGGACTTTTAATGAGGGGCGGTGAATTATAAGATAGGTTTTTATATGTTCTTTCTTACTCTTATTTTCTTTTGGCTTTCCCACCCAGGCGTCCAAATACTTCTTGAAAAAAGCAAATTTTAGTGTAATTTAGTATAGCGAACCGCGGAATTTTTTTCACAGGCCGACTGGACGCAAGGCAAAAAAATCCAAGATCCGGCGGCCCGGCTGAAACAAGCGGCGCAAATTCTCCGGCTTTTGGAATAAACGGCGGTCAGCGCGCCAAGCGAGAAAAAGGCGGAGGAAAAAAGTATGGCTGATGAAAATAATCTTCTCTTGGGGATGGTTTTGGATAATTTTGACTACGGTTTCAAAACGACGTTGAATTTTTTTGTGCGACTCTTGCAACTGATCGGCGGCCAAACGGTCCAAAAATATCCTCCGGACGGCCCGGCTGCCTTCTTGCCGATAGACCAAATAGGGAAGATCGGGGCAGGGATCAAAGCCGATTTCAGAAAGAAAAGGCGCGGCCATGGTTTTTGCCTTGGCTGGTAAAATGCCTTTTTCTTTCAGCCAGGCCAGAGTCCCGCGGCTGCGCCGGGCCGGCGAATGATAAACGCGGTCCGCGCGACTAAGAATGCTGATAAGGGCGGCGGGCAATCTCTCCGGACAAAGACGACGAGAAAAAAAAGGATCAATTTCTTTTCTTAACAATTTTACTACCTGATCATACTTATGGCGCGGATCAGCCGCTAAGCGGTAAGGCCCAATTTTAAGCAAAAAATTCATAGCATCCTGCGGTTTAAGGCGTATTCACGCCCGGCAAGCAATCACAAGCCGTTTTCCGCTCTTTTTACACACCGAAAACCGACACCCTTGCCAGTGAAAGACGGAGCCGCGTCCGCGTAATAAGCATATTGGCCGGCCTGGGACTCGTTGTTCCAATACCCGCCCCGGGCAATCGCGCGTGTTTCTTTCGCTTTTATCCAAAAATAATCCTGATAGTAATCCGGGGACGGAAAAGCCTCGGTGGAACTGGGGAAACCGTCTTCCTGGCTGATGCCGCTCACATAGCCGGCGTCCGGCAGAGGCCGGCCTTCATAAAGGCCGTCATAAACGGCGCCATCCACCCATTCCCAGACATTGCCAATCAAATCAAAGGCGCCGACATATGAAACGCATTTTTGCCCGGAGCCGGATAATCCGGGCTGTTTGTCCCAGTTATCCGCCACCTGGCAATCATCTTTGCCCCAAGCTGAATCGTGATCCGGCGTACCCAGAGCGGCCAACGACCATTCACGGCTGGAAGGCAGCCTTTTCCCCGCCTTGGCGCAAGCCTGAGCCGCTTGGTTCTGGGAAATATTTGTCCAAGGAAAAGCCTGCGGCATTGACATGGGCAGGCATTTTTCATGATCAATATTTTCACGGCTCTGCATCGCTCCTTCCGGATTCTGATGGGGGCAATTCGCGGCGGCCGAAACTTCATAGCGATCAATGCAAAAATCACCCCACGCCGCCGGCACCAGCACCATGTCCGGCGGGCATTTTTCCTTCGCTTGGCCGAATATTATCCGGCCGGCGATCGATTGAGATAAATCGTCGTAATGATCAACCGCGTCCAAACCGACTGTGCCTAAAAAAATAATCACCAATCCGGACCCCAATGATTTTAAGATCATTTTAAATATTCTTCCGCTTTTGTCGGATGATTTTTTTCTAAACATTTTTCTTTCTTTTAATATGAAATTTTGCCAATTATTTTTATCATATTATACAATCACCAATGTCCCGCATAAATAAATCCCTTGTTGGTAAAATCGGAATATGAAATAGAAGCGAATCAAAGCGCGCCAATGTCCGAAAAATCTTCAATTTTATTCTCTCCGCTGGTCCGTAACGGCCGGAATAATATTATTATATCATATATTAGGCGGAAAACACCACCCCGAGTCTTGTCTCACGCAAGATGAGCCTGAACTAACTCTTTGTTTCTCACGCAAGATGAGCCTATGGGGGTTAAAATTTGGCAAATAATCAT
>PCSD01000102.1 GCA_002771615.1 Candidatus Falkowbacteria bacterium CG23_combo_of_CG06-09_8_20_14_all_49_15 | reverse complement strand
AAGGATGGCGGATAAATTTCCCTGCTTGTCCAGCTTGATCCGTCCGCCGGCGAAACGGCCTTTAACTTCATCAACCAGCATCGCCTGTTCATACGCCAGGCATTTTTCCATGTCGCGGCGGCAATAGATGTTGTCGCCCATCAGCACCAAAAAACGTTCGCCTAATATTTTCCGGCAGGCGCGCAAGGCATGGCCGGTGCCGAAAAGTTTTTTCTGGCGGATAAAGCGCAAAGGCCGGCCGGCGAATTCAGCGCCGAACTTATCTTGGATCTGATCGCCCCGATAGCCGATCACGAAAATAATTTCCGTGATCGCGCCGGGCAATGCCGCCAGAGTATGTTCCACGATACTTTTGCCCGCGACCGGCACCAGCGGTTTGGGCCGGTTATTGGTTAAAGGCCGTAAACGGGTGCCCGCGCCCGCGGCCAAAACGACGACTTGCATAGATTGTTCGCGGCTTATTTCACGACGATATTTAATAATTTGCCCGGCACGAAAATGGTTTTGACGATTTCCCGGTCCGCGAGCCATTTCTTGACTCTCTCGCTCTGGAGCGCGGCTTCTTTGGCTTCCGTCTCGCCGATCTCGGCGCTCACCGCCAGCGTGGCCCGCAATTTGCCGTTGATCTGCACGACCAAATTGATGATGTCGTCTTTGATCAAAGCTGGGTCGTATTCCGGCCAACGCGCTTGAAAAATACTGCTTGTTGTGCCCGTTTGAGACCAAATTTCTTCCGCGAGAAAAGGCGCGAACGGTGACAAAAGAAGGGAAAAAATCCGCAACTGATCAACGGCCAAGCCGTTTTTTTCAAAATGGTTGACCAGGATCATTAATTTGGCGATGGCGGTATTGAATTTCAATGATTCCAAATCATCAGCCACGCCTTTAATCGTCCGGGATAAAATTCTGTCGTTGGCCGCACGGTCGCTGGCGGACGGATCGGCCTGGTCCAATAAACGATAGACCCTTTTCACAAAACGGTGCATGCCGTTCATGCCGTCATCCCGCCAATCGCCGCCCAGGCGCATTTCGCCCAAAAACAGCAAATACAGGCGAACCGCGTCCGCGCCGTATTCGGCGATATATTCGTCCGGATTGACGATGTTGCCTTTGGATTTGGAAATCTTCGCGCCATCTTTGATCAGAAGCCCATGGGCGCGGAAACGACGGTAAGGCTCCGGTTCCGGGGCATAACCAAGCTCGTGCATCACCATGGTCACGAAACGAGAATATAATAAATGCAAAACTGAATGCTCCTTACCGCCAATATACATATCCACCGGCATCCACTTCTTGAGCCGCTCCTTGTCCAAGGCGCGATCCGTGTAGTCCGTGCACAGATAGCGCAAGAAATACCAGGAAGAATCAACAAAAGGGTCGGAGACATCAGTTTCCCGCGCGGCCGGTCCGCCGCAGACCGGACAAACCGTATTCACGAACTTGGCAATCTTATTCAACGGCCCCTTGCCTGATCCGTCCGGCAGAAAATCATCCATGGCCGGCAGAAGGATCGGCAATTGGCTTTCCGGCACCGGCACCCAGCCGCATTGGCCGCAATTGACCATCGGGATCGGCGGCCCCCAATAGCGCTGCCGGCTTACGCACCAATCGCGCAATTTATAATTCACTTCCACTTTGCCCAAACCCTTTTCGGCCAGCCAACTATTCATTTTCTTAATCGCCGCGCGGGTATTCAAACCATCAAGAAAACCGGAATCAATGTTTACGCCCTCGCCGGTAAAGCAATCCGCCTGGCCAGCCGCCTGGCTGGCGCTTTTTACCACCAAACGCATGGGCAAATCGTATTGGCGGGCAAAAGCGTAATCCCGCTCGTCATGGGCCGGCACGGCCATGATCGCGCCGGTGCCATAGCCGGCCAGGACATAATCGGCGGCGAAAATCGGCAGTGGTTCGCCGTTCACCGGATTGACTGCCGCCAAGCCGGCCAGCCTGACCCCGGTCTTTTTTTTGCTTGCATCCGTCCGCTCCGCTTCCGTCTTCCGTTTGGAAACGGCAACGTATTCTTCAACCGCGGACAGATTTTCAATCGCGGCCGCCCCTGCTTTGAGCAACGGATGCTCGGGGCTGACCACCAGATAGGTACAGCCGAACAAAGTATCCGGCCGAGTTGTAAACACTTCTAACTCATCTAATTTTTGAGCATTGGATAGGGAAAATTTATTATTGTTTGAAAATTGAAAGCTTGTCCCGAGCGAACTCGAGGGATTGAAAATTGAAAATTTTACTAAAGTCCCCTCGCTGCGGCCGATCCAATTCCTTTGGATCGTCTTGACCTCTTCTGTCCAGTCCAGGGCGTCTAAATTTTTTAACAGCCGGTCGGCGTAGGCTGTGATCCGCCAGAACCACTGCTCCATCTGCCTTTTGTCCGTCAGCGCGCCGCAACGCTCGCAGGCGCCGCTGATGACCTGTTCGTCCGAAAGCACGGTTTTGCAGGAAGGGCACCAATTGACACTGGCCGCTTTCCGATAGGCCAAGCCCCGCTCATGCATCTTCAAAAATAACCATTGGGTCCAGCGGTAATAAGCCGGCTTATAGGTCTCCACGGTCCGGCTCCAGTCATAGCCGTTGCCGATGGTCCGGAGCTGTTCGTAAAAATGCTTTTCCGTGCGCACGGAAACATCCTTGATGTGCTCCTTGATTTTTATGGCGTAATTTTCGCTGTGGATGCCGAAACCGTCCAGTCCGATCGGTTCAAAAACGTTATAACCGCGCAGGCGCTGGAAGCGTCCGTAAGCATCGGCATGCGCGAACGCGTACATATTCCCGACATGCAAACCTTCCGCGCTCGGATACGGGAACATCATCAGGTTATAAAATTTGCGACCGGGCTGGTCCAGATCCGGCCGGTAAATTTTCTCCTCCTGCCAGCGCTTGCGCCATTTGGCTTCGATTTCTTTATGATTATAAATTGGCGGCATATTACTTAGACTTATGCGTAATCAATAAATATAAATATAACCCGCCTGACCCGAATTTTTATCCAAATGCCCCGGATATAAACCAGCCTTCATTAGGGATATTGGGATTAACGCCTTTGTGGCCTTCGGATTATATATTCATCCGTAGATCCAGATTTACCATTCTAATTTTTTTATATTAGTATAATTATCATAAAAAATCAAATGCCCGGGAGGAAAATCCCGGGCGAAAAAATTATTTTATTTTCTGTATTGCTCTGGCCAGGCGCAGGCCGATCGGTTCCTGGCCGTCATCCATGGCGTAAATCCGGTCTTTCTCCCACCTGATGATTGACTGGCAGGCCGGACAATAAGCCAGATTTTTCTTTCTTTTCAAATTCGGGTGATTGCAAACCGGGCAGTTCATTTTTCTCCTCCTTTCTTGCTTGTTTTTTTATAATCAGCGCTTTGATAAACGCGCCGGGCGGCTTAGGAAAGAACAGTTGACAAAAAAATCGGACAGTGGTCGGAACCGGAAATTTGGCCGAGGATGGCCGCTTGCTTCACCTGACTGATTATTTTAGCGGAAACGCAGAAATAGTCAATGCGCCAGCCGATGTTCTTCTCCCGGGCGCGGGCGCGATAACTCCACCAAGAATACACCATTTTCTTGGGAAAAAAATATCTGTAAGTATCAACAAAACCGACTTGCAAAAATTGGCTCATCCACTCTCTCTCCTCTTGAGTAAAGCCGGCACTGCCTTCGTTATCTTTGGGACGCGCCAAATCAATCTCCTGATGCGCGACATTAAAATCGCCGCCGATGATAACCGGTTTTTTCTTCTCTATTTTTTTTAGATAGTTCAACAGGCATTGGTTAAATTCCATTTTATACGGCAAACGGGACAATTCCTGATTAGCATTGGGAAAATAGGCGTTGACGAGGAAAAAATCTTCCATTTCCAAAGCTTGCACCCGGCCTTCCCGGTCAAAACGATCATCATCCATTCCGGGGAGATAATTTTTTATCCGGCCGGCCAGATTTTTTTCCATTAAAAAAGCCGTGCCGCTGTAACCGGGCCGCTCGGCCGGATTCCAAAAAGGAACATAGCCAGCCAAAGAAAAATCATTAAGATCAATATCTTTCCGGCTGATTTTTATTTCCTGCAAACAGAGGATATCCGGTTTTTCGCGGCGCAAAAAGACGCAAAAATCTTTTTTCCAGATCGCCCGCCAACCGTTTACATTCCAGGAATATATTTTCATAAGAAAAAATTTACCGGCTCTTGGCCGGCGCTGATCCGCTGATGATCATTTCCTGCCGGCTGGCCGCGCCGCCGCTTTCCCTTTGATGATTTTCAACAGATCCTTGACTTGCGCCCCGTTCATCGGCATTTTTTTCTTTAATTTTGCTTCTCTGGACCGCATCCGACGTTCGGCGCGGGCGGCCTCCTGGTCAAAATTGCGCGGCAACATAATAAATGCTATAATAATCACAGCCGGAAAATATGAAATTTTCCGCCCGTCCATTGATATTTTTCATAAATAATCATAAGACATTTTAAGGAATTAGACAATGGCTGAAGAAAATACCAAGCAAGAAAAACCGCAACGGCACGGACGGAAAATCATCATCATCGCCGCCGGCTTGCTGGCCAGCTTTTTTGTGGCTTTGGCCATCTCTTTCGTAAAGCTGGTCAAAGTCCAACGTGACGATCTTTATTCGGGACAAAACGTCCAACCGGCGGCCAGCGGCCGGCTGAGCGAGGAACAAGCCGCCAATTTGGCCGCCAACAGTAAATTTTGGCTGGGGACGTCCGACCCGGATATCAGCATCTTTGAATTCGGAGATTATGCCTGCCAATATTGCCACAACTCTTTCTTTAAGATCAGGGAGATCAGTGCCCGCTATCAGGATCGGCTCAGATATGCCTGGCTTGATTTTCCGGCCTTGGGCCAGGATTCACTGCTTTTCGCCCAAGCCGCCCGCTGTGCCGGCGAACAAGGGCTTTTTTGGCCCATGCACGATAAGCTTTTCCAGAACTATGACCAGCTGAGCGTGAACGTCCTAAAAAGCCTGGCCGCGCAAGCCGGGGTGGATTCCGTCCGTTTCGCCGCCTGCTTGGACAAGCAAAAATATTTAAAAGACGTGCAGGCGGAATACGAGCTCGGTTTGAGCTTGGGGGTGGAAGCGACGCCGACCTGGTTCATTAACGGACAAAAAATTGCCGGCGATATTCCCCGCGACATATTTCTGGACCTTATAGAACATCTCTTAAAAAATACCACCAAATAAGCAAAAGCGTTCTTGGCGCTTTATAAAAAACTATGAAACAAATCAGACTCCATGGACGCGGCGGACAGGGCGTGGTGACGGCCGCGGAATTGATCGCGATCGCCGCTTTCTTGGACGGCCGGGAAGCGCAAGCTTTCCCTTCTTTCGGCGTGGAACGGACCGGCGCGCCCATTGAAGCGTTCGCGCGCATCAGCGATACGCCCATCCGCACGCGCGAACATGTTTATCAACCGGATGTTATCATCGTCCAGGATGCCACCCTGCTGGACGCCGTGGACATCGCACACGGGGCGCATAAAAATACGCTTGTCATTATTAACACCGCCAAGCCGCCCGCAGCAATCAAATTGCCTGTGCCGGAAAAAAATATTTTTACGGTGGACGCGACTAAAATCGCCTTGGAAATCATCGGCAAGAACCTGATGAACACTGTCATCCTCGGCGCTTT
Organism: Candidatus Falkowbacteria bacterium CG23_combo_of_CG06-09_8_20_14_all_49_15; assembly: GCA_002771615.1. Taxonomy (GTDB): domain Bacteria; phylum Patescibacteriota; class Patescibacteriia; order Patescibacteriales; family UM-FILTER-48-10; genus UM-FILTER-48-10. Next base: position 4,003 of record PCSD01000102.1, on the reverse strand, counting down.
TGCCAAAGCCACCGGCCTGGTCAGCCTGGCGGCGCTGAAAAAAGCCGTCATGGAAAAATTCTCGGACAAAGGTCCGGAAATCACAGACAAAAATCTCAAAGCCATTGAACAGGCCTTCAAATTATAATCTCGCCGCTCTCACCAATGAGCCGCGCGCGTGAGCGCCATCCGCGCATTAATTAGCAATTAGCATTAGACCTTATGTCCAGAGACTTAACCGCTCAACCAAGTTCAACCAACAATAATAAAACCGGCGGCTGGCGCACTTTCAAGCCGCACACGGATTATGATCAGTGCGTCGGGTGCGGACTGTGCGCCCGGATCTGCCCGGAAAACGCCATTAAAATGATGGATTGGAACGGCCAGCCCAAACCGAAAACGGATTATGACTTCTGCAAAGGCTGCGGACTGTGCGCGGCCGAATGTCCGGTCAAAGCGATCAAGATGGAACTGGAAAAAAAGTAGTTTTTTTATTTTTTTGTCGCACTTAATTTGCTTTATTATCTCCACCCTATGCCTAAACAAATCCTGGAAGGGTCGCGCGCCGTCGCCCTGACCATCAAAAACATCAAGCCGGCCGTGGTGTCGGCCTATCCAATCACGCCGCAAACGCACATCGTTGAGGATCTGGCTAAATTCAAGTCGGACGGCGAAGCGGATTATGAATATGTCCGGGCGGAAAGCGAATTCGCGGCCGCTTCCATCGTCGCCGGCGCGAGCGCGGCCGGCGCCCGCGTGTACACGGCCACCAGCTCCCAAGGCCTCTTGCTGATGGCGGAAGTGGTCTATAACATTGCCGGCCTGCGCCTGCCCGTGGTCATGACCTGCGCGAACCGCGGCGTATCCGCGCCCATCACCATCTGGAATGACCACCAGGACGCCATGGCGGTCCGCGACGCCGGCTGGATCATGCTCTTCGCGGAAAACCACCAGGAAGCCGTGGCCCAGCATGTCCTCGCCTACAAATTGGCCGAACAAACCCATCTGCCCGCGATGGTGAATATGGACGGTTTTGTCCTGACCCATTCCTACGAACCGGTGGTGATTCCGGACGAAAAATTGGTCCGCCGTTTCCTGGGCGAAACCCGGCCGGCCCAAGACAATCTCTTGGATCCGGCCGCGCCCAAAACCAGCGGCGCTTTCGCCGCGCCCACGCATTATCTGGAAATCCGTCAAGCTTTGAATGACGATCTGGAAAAATGCCTGGCGCTCCTGCCCGGCCTGGCCGCTGATTACGCAAAGCTTTTCAACGCCCCGCGCGCCGCGGCGCCGGCCGCCGGCGACAACGGCCTGCTGGAATACTACGGACCGCGCGCGGCCAAAACCGTCATCGCGGTCATGGGCTCGCTCGCCGGCACGGCCAAAGACGCCGTGGACGAATATAACCGCGGTTCAGCTGGCAAAAAAAATCCAGCCGCGGTCCTGAAGATCAAATGCTACCGCCCCTTCCCCCGCGCCGCCCTCCTCAAGGCGCTCGGCCGGATACGCTGTCTGGCCGTTGTGGAAAAAGCCGTTTCTCTGGGCAGTGCCGGACCCTTGGCCTTGGATATCATGTCCGCCTGGCCAAGCCAGCGGCCGCTCATCATCGCCGACTTCATCGTGGGTTTGGGCGGACGGGATGTTACCCAAGAAAAATTAATCAATATCATCAAGCAAGCGCCGAAAAATAATCGGCAGGTTAAATTCATCAGCTAAAAAAATTATATGTCCAGGCAATCCGCCCCGGGCGGTCAAAAGAAAAAAATCCTTTTTTTTGGCTTATTTATAATAATTTTTTGCGCCTTTTTCTTTTTAACAATTGGGCAAAATGACGCGCGCGCGGGCGATGGAACGCTAGAAATGAAATTTCAAGTGGAAATACCCGGTTTATCTAAAAGCCTTAAAATTGATCAGAGCAGTATTGGCCAATATATTTCCGCGATTTTTGATTTCGCCACAGCCGCGGCCGGCATCCTGGCCGTGGTGGTGATGATGTTCGGCGGCTTTCTCTGGCTTATGTCCGGCGGCAACCAGGAACGGGCCGCGAACGGCAAGGCTTACATCGCCTCGGCCCTGTCCGGTTTGGTGCTGGTGCTTTTTTCCTATACCCTGCTCAATTTCGTCAATCCGGATTTGATCAAGCTAAAACCGATCCCGGTCTACAAAACCGGGGAAACAGCGAATTGTTGCGCGGCAAACACCGGCCCTTTTAGTGGTTTTCAAATAAAAGAAAACGGGGAAATAAAAAATACTTGTGATATATCGAAAGAAGAAAATAATAAATATGAAAAAAATGGTGATATTAAAACATGCCAAAATAATGAGATTTGCATAATAAAATTTAATGAAAAAACTTATAGTTGTGTAAATTCTACAGATATTGGCTGTTGTACTTTTAAACGAAATAGCTTACAAAAAAAATATCCTAATTATACCTATCCTCAATGTGCAAATACTTATAAAATGGAAACAGGCGGACTTTTTTCAGTTGGTAGTGATCCAAAATTTACTCTTGGAGAATGCACCCCATAAATTACCAGTAAAAATTATGGCGCACATTGATAAAAGTAAAATTAATGGCATTAATAGGCTTTTGTTTACATTTTTATTGGCAATATTATTTTTCATTAGTATTCAACCGGCATGCGCGCAAAAATGGGTTTTGCCGGAATTAAAAATTCCGATCTCGGAAAAACTGACTAATGCCTTGAAAACCGCGCCCCAACCTTGTCCCAGCGCAAAAAATCCCAATCAGGTGTGCGTGACTTGGATCGGCGATTACATTGGCGAGATTTTCAACTATGTCGTGGCGGTGGCCGGCATCCTGGCCGTGGTGGTGATGATGGTCGGCGGCTTTCTCTGGCTTATGTCCGGCGGCAACCAGGAACGGGCCGCAAACGGCAAGGCTTACATCGCCTCGGCCCTGTCCGGCTTGGTGCTGGTGCTTTTTTCCTATACCCTGCTCAATTTCGTCAATCCGGACTTGATCAATTTGACCCCGATCCGCATTACCTTGGTGGAAGAAAACAAAAATGGCTGTCCGGCCTGTCCAGTCTATACCACCTGCCAAAAAACCAATGTTAATCTGGGCGGGGTTTCAGTAACATCAAACAATAATTCTTACGAATGTTTAAATATATTGCCAGGAAAATGCGAAATGAACTTATCAATTAAAATTATTGGCAAAAGTCCTGTTTTGGAATCCAAGACTTGGGACGTAAGCAATGAAATGGAGTGCAGAAAAAATATTGATAGAGAAATTAACAGGCTAATCAATAAATACATAAATGAAAAATTTGATATCAGTTTGAGCAAATATGAATATATTCCCAGTACAAATTCAATGTTTGGTGAAACCATAGCGGATCCGCCTACCCAAGAAGAAAATGTCCAATAATACCTTCTGATATGTTGTACTTCACTAAATACGCGGAAGAAAAATTTGCCCTGCTTAACCGGCACCGGATTTTTATCACGCGCGAACAAATTGAAGAAACTCTGAAACTGCCGGACAAGACAGCCAAAAAGGGCGCTTACCTGTCAGCGCGCAAAGACGGATTGAAAGTGGTTTATAAAAAAGAAAGCGGAGTAGTCAAGGTGATGACATTCTATCCGGTCAAAGAAAAATAATAAAAATATGTACTACGATCCTGAAGCCAATATCATCGCCTGGGAAATCGCGCAGGGCGAAATCAGCCATGTCCGTGAGTTCGGCAATTTTATCATCCATGTCTCCAAGGCGGAAAAGCCGATCCTCGTGGAAATTTTGGACGCTTCCAAATTTGTCGGGCAACTGGACAAAATAAAAAACATCGGGGAAATCAAAGATATGAAAAAAATGGTTCCCGAAGCGGGCTAATAAAATTAGAAGCGGCTACAAAACTAACTGATTACTTCTTATATGGCTACGATTTCCGCGCAATATTTTACGCGGCTACAAAACTAACTTCTTAATTTTTTAAATAAGTTTGATTCCAGAATCTAACGCAACATATTTGGCGCGAAGCGCCAATAATGCTAAGTT